>CAYYBN010000099.1:0-5272 GCA_964470225.1 uncultured Methylotenera sp.
AATCAGCTTCATGGCGTCATTTTCCATCTTGTTCGACTCTTCTAGCGAGATGTTGGGTACTCGGTTGATCCCCGGCACCACAGTGCCCTCTTTCATTTCTGGAATAAACGAGGTGCCTAGCAGGGGGAATAAGGCCACCGTACCGGCAAACAACAATGCCGATGCCAGTATGGTTTTTTTCTCGTTTTGCAGTACCCAGTTGAGTGCGCTTAAGTAGGGACGTTTGATGCTTTGTATTAGCCGGGTATCTTCACCGCTACCGCCTTTCAAAACATAGGAGCATAGGGCTGGCGTCATGGTCAGCGAGAGTAACAATGAGATAAACAAGGCAATCGCAATGGTATAGGCCAAAGGGGCAAACATCTTGCCCTCCATGCCTTGCAGGGTCATCAGCGGTAAAAACACCAGAATAATGATGCCCACACCAAACAATACCGGCGTTGCAACTTCGGCGGCAGCTTCCAGTACGATACGGATTTTGCTTTCACCATGACGATGTCCCAAATGGTGGAAGGCATTTTCTACCACCACCACCGAGCCATCGACCATCAGACCAATGGCGATGGCCAACCCCCCTAACGACATCAAGTTGGCCGAAATGCCGTAATGGTTCATCACCATAAATGTGGCTAGCGGTGTGAGTACCAGCGTTGCGACTACAATCAAACTGGAGCGTACGTCCCCCAGAAACAGGAACAGAATGACGATGACCAAGATAATACCTTCAATCAGTACCTTGGTCACCGTGTGCAATGCGGCATCTACCAGTTCGCTCCGGTCATAGTAGGGCACAATTTGCAGGCCATGTGGCAACATACCCTTGCTGTTGATCTCAGCCACGCGGGCTTTGATGCGGCTCACTACTTCTTTGGCGTTGCCACCGCGCATCATCATCACCACGCCACCAACCGATTCGGTATCGCCATTTTTTAAGACCACACCAACACGTACCTCGTGGCCAATTCTGACTTCCGCCAAGTTGCGGATATACACCGGAATACCGTTCTCTTCTTTGAGAACGATATTTTCAATGTCTTCAATATTCTGAACCAGACCCACCCCGCGGATCAGATATTGTTCCGAATGACGCTGCAACACACCGCCACCACTGTTGGCGTTATTGCGTGCCAGCGCTTCATAGACGTCGTTGAGTTTGATGCCAAAGTGGGTCATGCGGTCTGGGTTGACCAGCACCTGGTATTGCTTGACATAGCCGCCCTGCGAGTTGATTTCTGCGACACCTGGAATCCCACGTAACAACGGACGCACCATCCAGTCCTGGACAGTACGGCGTTCGGTCAGGTCGGCTTGTGTGAGTTGCTTTTTGCCATCGTCACGTTTGTCCAGGGTATATTGATAGACCTCGCCCAGACCAGTAGAAACCGGACCCAATACCGGCGTCACACCTGCTGGCATGCGATCCATCACTTCCATCAGTCGTTCCATCACCAGTTGCCGCGCAAAGTAGACATCCGTCTCGTCGGTAAAGACCAGCGTAATCAGTGACAATGCGTTTTTATTCAGCGAACGCATCTCGGTGAGACCTGGAAGGCCGGTCATGGCGATTTCCAGCGGGACGGTAATCAGGCGCTCCACCTCGTCGGGAGACTTGCCAGTCGCCTGAGTGGCAATCAATACCTGCACATTCGTCACATCCGGGAATGCATCTACCGATAGTTTTTTAACCGCAAAAAAACCAGCTAGCAACAAACCAACTGCAATCACCAAGACAATCAGACGCTGTCTAAGCGCACTTCTGATCAGAGATTCAATCATGCTTTACTCCATCTCTTTGCGCTTACGTTCATTGTTGACATGGAAGGCGCCACTCAGCACGATGCGATCACCCACGGTCAAGCCATCTTTGACCTGTAAAAAGCCTTCGTACGCTTCACCCAGTTGTACTGGCTTGAGTTTGAATATGCCGGGGGTCGACTCGATAAATACATGTGTCTGATTGTTCTCGCGAACCACCGCACTGTCGGGAATGGCAGGCACTTGTTCCGGTTTGCTCTTGAGCAAAATCGTAATCAGCATGTCTGGTTTCAATTGACGATTATGGTTATCGATATTGGCACGGGCGGTGATGGTTCTGGTTTGTGGATTCACAATGTCTGCAACAAATGACAGCGTCCCTTTGAGTCTGGCCTCATTGAGTGCAGGCACTTCAATGTCCAGGGTTTGCCCTTTCTGAATCTGGTCGATCTGCTGTTCAGGAACTTCGGCCACGGCCCAGACATGTGATAAGTCAGCAATCACAAACAACTCTTCTGCGGGCGCCACGACTTGCCCCAGTCTGGCTTTGCGATCGATGACGGTTCCATTGATTTTGGAGTTGACCTGGCTGGTGGACATTCCGCTATTGTGTAAGCCCAACTTGGCGATATTGTCAGATGCCATACCAAGTACCATCAGTTGGTCTCTTGCAGCATTCAGCTCGGCAGAGGCAGCACTTAGCTCGCTTTCGCGACGTTGCAACTCCGCAGTACTGATTACATCCGCTTCCAGCAATTGTCTGGCGCGTTCCACAGCTTTTGAATGCAGCTGTACTTGTTGGCTGGCTTTGATATAGCTTAATTGGTACTGAGCCAGTTCGGTACTTTTGATGGTGGCCAGCTTTTGCCCCGCGCGCACAGCATCCCCCAAGTTGACCTCGAGGGTACTAATACGGCCGGTGACCGAGGCTCCTGCACGCGACTCATATTGTTCGTCGACCTGAATGCGGCCGGGAATGCGCAATGTGTTGATAAAGGTTTGTTCGCTGACTTCGCCGATAGTAATGTTTGACTGTAACTGTGGGGTGAGTTTGACCAAGTTGGGGTCGACCGCCGCTTTGGCTGGTGCCGGCACCGGCTTTTCTGAGCAGGCGGCGAGACTCAACGCCAGACAGGCAAAGACTACGGTTGTAGTGATAAAACGTGACATCTCCATCCCCTTAAGGTTGTATCAAATCAGAACCGATAAAACGTTCAATTTGTAATATGCTGAAAAAATAATCAAATTTTGCAATCAGGTAATCGCGCTTGACATCGCGGTTGACGCGTTGGGCGTCCAAGTATTCCAGAATTCCGCGCTCACCAAACTTGTATGCGGCTTCTGCGCGGCTCAAAGTGGCAAGCGCCTGTTGTAGCAATCCATTTTCAAATACTTTGAGCTGGTTACTGGCAATGACGCTACGTTGGTATGCACTGTCAATTTCTTTGCGTAACAATTGTTGCTGGAAGCGAATCTGTGCATTAGCTTCTTCAATGCCGGCAGCAGCTTGTGCAATTTGACCTTCACGTTTGTTCCACACTGGCAGGGGTACAACCACCCCAATCCGAAAGGTATTTAAATCCGGGTCCTGAGTGAAGTCTGATTTCAGTGTGACACCTGGAAAGCGAAGCGCTTGTTCTAGTTTCAGCTTAGCTTCTGCACCATCACGCGCGGTCAGCAATTGCTGCAAATACGGGTTATTTTCTGCCTGACCATGCAAAGTATCCAAATCAGGCGCCACGGGCAGGGTGGGCATCACCGATTTAATTTCAAATTGATTAGGCAGACCTCCCACCACGCCACGCAAAATGGCTTTGGCCTCTTCAACCCGGGTTTGAGCGCTTGCATAGTCACGTTCTGCAGTCAACACTTCAGTATCTGCTTTAATTTGCTCATACTTAGGTGCCTCGCCAATTTCAACTTTCCGCTTAACCTTGGCTTGCACTTGGGTTAGGAGTTCGAGATTGGCTTGCAACATCTGCAAAATCTGTTCACGTAACATCACCTCTAGATACGCCTGCTTGATCTGGTTACGCAGTTCAAAGCGCGTGGTTGCAATGCCTTTATCGGCATAATTAAATTGTTGTTCCGCAAACACACGGCGGGAATCACGCGTGCTGCCGAATTCAATTGGCTGCGACAAAGTGAGCCCCACATTGTGGTTAGTACTGACTGGGGGATTTCGGTATCGAGCAGGTCCAGCCATGACCTCGAGATCCGGATTGTAATAAGCGCGTGCCATGGTGATGCCAGCCGCTGCTGCAGCCTTTTGGGCTTCACTTAAAGCGATCAGGGGGTTTTCAACATTCGCTTTGTCGAGCAATGCTTTCAAATCGTAAGCTTCGCCTGCTTCCACACTCAGATGCGGGCTGCTGAGAAAACAGAGCACACACAGCGTACATAATAGTGATGATGGTATGGACATAACATTCTCATGATTCTAGGGCGCACTCGCGCCCCATGAACAACAGGGACAAATCGTATCGATTTGCTATACGATGGGAGGAGGACTAAAGATATTGTGGTGGTTTGTATAACCCAAACACCTGTTTATCTGCATAGCCGCATAAATAATGGCAAGTCGGGGATTGTCGTTGCGGCAATACTGAGCGAGTGTAGATGGGAAGTATCAATACATCGCCATCCATTTCAGACACTTCGACCATATCAATTGGTGTCCAGAAGTCAACGCGCGTGTTCACGACAAACGACTGAGCAACCGTATGGTCAGCATATTGAATTGACGGTGTCTTTTGCGTATGAACACCCAACGCAGCACAAACTGCCAGAGGGGGGGTGTGTAATGAATCCCATGCTGGTGACAATGGCGATTGGTGTGCCATAGCTACAGTATGACTTAGAAAACCAATGCAGCATAACAAAACTAGGAAAATTGTTCTTAACATGGTGGTTGAATGGTATCAGGCACATGGGTTCTCATAGCAAATCTTATACCAGAAATAAGACCTTAAAACAGCATGTGTCATTTAAAGTATGCACTTTTAGGGTGCAATTTTTGTCTCGGCAGGGGTCAAAAGCGCACTAAAACTATGCAAATCTATTCTCAGCTCCCCCTGCCCCGATATACGAAGATAATGCGGTCAGTTGGTTTAGATAGAAACGGTTTCTTCACCAAACGAGAGTGTAATCTGGTCGTTATCATCTATATCGATATGTACTTGACCACCTCCACTCAACCGCCCGAAAAGCAACTCATCAGCCAAGGCCTTGCGTATCGTGTCCTGAATTAGGCGAGCCATCGGACGTGCACCCATTAACGGATCAAAGCCTTTACGTGCGAGGAACGTTTTAAGCGCATCACTGAAGGTGACATCCACTTTTTTCTCATGCAATTGGTCTTCCAGCTGAATCAAGAATTTATCGACCACACGCAAAATCACATCCTGATTCAACGCGCTGAACGACACGGTTGCATCTAAGCGGTTGCGGAATTCAGGGCTAAACAAGCGCTTCAAATCGGCTGCTTCGTCGGTACTGTCTTTGCTGTTGGTAAAGC
>CAYYBN010000099.1:5282-7037 GCA_964470225.1 uncultured Methylotenera sp.
GGTCATGATAATCGTCACATTGCGGAAATCCGCTTTACGGCCATTGTTGTCGGTCAATGTGCCATGGTCCATGACTTGCAACAGAATATTGAAAATATCCGGGTGGGCTTTTTCAATTTCGTCGAGCAGCAACACGCAGTAAGGCTGCTTGGTGACAGCTTCAGTCAACAAGCCACCCTGGTCAAAGCCGACATAACCCGGCGGCGCACCGATGAGGCGCGACACGGCATGGCGTTCCATATATTCTGACATGTCAAACCGTAATAATTCGATGCCCAGAATATAGGCCAGCTGTTTGGCCACTTCCGTTTTACCCACACCGGTCGGGCCGGCAAACAGGAAACTCCCTATCGGTTTGTTGGCCGCACCCAAACCGCTACGTGCCATCTTGACGGCAGAAGCCAGTACTTCAATCGCTTTATCTTGACCAAACACCACAGCCTTCAAGTCACGGTCCAGTGTTTTCAGTGCATTGCGGTCATCGCTAGAAATATTCTTGGGCGGAATGCGGGCAATTTTGGCAATAATCTCTTCGATTTCCTTATTGCCGATGATTTTTTTCTGTTTGCTCTTGGGTAGAATACGCTGGGCAGCTCCGGCTTCATCGATCACATCAATGGCCTTGTCCGGCAAATGACGGTCATTAATATATTTGGCCGACAGTTCGGCAGCCACGGTTAAGGCGCTGGCGCTATATTTAACGCTATGATGCTCTTCAAACTTGGTTTTCAGGCCTTTCAGAATCTCGATGGTTTCGGCCACACTAGGCTCCTGCACATCAATTTTCTGGAAACGGCGCGAGAGGGCAGGGTCTTTTTCGAAGATGCCACGGTATTCCTGATACGTCGTGGCTCCGATGCACTTGAGGCTGCCGTTAGATAAAGCTGGTTTTAGCAGATTGCTCGCGTCCAGCGTACCTCCGCTAGCAGAGCCGGCACCAATCAAGGTATGAATTTCATCGATAAACAAAATGGCATCGGGTTTTTCTGCCAACTGCTTCATCACGGCTTTTAGGCGCTGTTCAAAGTCGCCACGGTATTTAGTGCCAGCCAGTAGTGCCCCCATATCCAATGAAAACACAGTGGCGTTGGCCAAAACTTCTGGAATGTCCTTATTGACAATCCGGGAAGCCAATCCCTCGGCAATGGCGGTTTTACCCACGCCAGCTTCGCCCACCAGTAAAGGATTGTTTTTGCGGCGACGACACAAAGTTTGTATGACACGCTCCAACTCCAAACCACGGCCAATGAGCGGGTCTATCTTACCGGCCATGACCTGACTGTTTAGGTTTAATGTGAAGTTTTCAAGTGCGCCGCTACTACCACTACTTTCATTGTCAGACTCTTGTTCGCTATTGCTGGTTTTGGGCTCACTTTCCTGAACCTTGGCCACGCCATGCGAAATGTAGTTGACGATATCGAGTCGGGTGATGCCTTGCTGATGCAGAAAGAAAACAGCATGGGAGTCCTTTTCACCATAAATGGCCACCAATACGTTGGCGCCAGTGACCTCTTTTTTACCGGAAGACTGCACATGCAACATGGCACGCTGAATCACACGTTGAAAGCCTAATGTTGGTTGCGTGTCAACTTCTTCGCTACCACCTACCGTGGGCGTATGTTCGTTGATGTATTGGGTTAATTCACCGCGCAGGGTTTCAAATTTTGCACCGCAGGCACGGAGCACCTCGGCTGCAGTAGGGTTGTCAAGCATTGCCAACAACAAATGCTCGACTGTAATCAGCTCATGGCGCTT
>CAYYBN010000100.1:0-1526 GCA_964470225.1 uncultured Methylotenera sp.
AACAAATAGTTTTACCAACGGGTCAGGCGCTGCTTCCTGGTCTGGGCCAACCGCACGATGCAGTACGCATTCCCTCTCGGCTGATAGTCAGGTTTAATCTGCCACTCAGATAGCCGCCCAATCAGGCGTGACAAATTTTAAGTTTCCGTTTGTAAAACTTTGACGTAGAATCCGCGGAAGTCTTGTTAGGCCTTATCCGCATGCAGGACAATATGAGGGGTAATCAACCGTGTTGAATGCAGGCTTTGAATCACCATGGCGTCTGCATGATTGGACAGCCAGTTGCAAATCGCAATGGAACAAAAAAACGTTTTTTTAATGGTCACACGTGCGCGCATGCGAGGCATGTGGCTGCTGACCAGCCTGCTCGGCAGCCTGGCATGTCCACTCTGCTGCATGGCTGCCGCCAACGAAGCCAATCTCGAATCTGACCTGACCGAGGTGGTGAGCGAACCGCTGGATGACAGTTTCAATGCTGCCGATGACTACACTAGCGCCTATCAGTTTGATGATGCACTGGAAAGCCAGGAAAACTTATGGGACCGGGTACGTGAAGGCTTTAGTATGCCTGACCTCAATTCCAACTATACGGCCAAGCATGAACAATGGTATGCGGCGCGTCCGGACTATATGTCGCGCATGTTAGAACGTAGCAAGAAATACCTGTTTCATATCGTTGAAGAAGTCGAAAAGCGTGGCATGCCTACTGAAATTGCGCTGTTGCCCATGATAGAAAGCGGGTTTAACCCGAAAGCGCTGTCCACCAGCAAAGCCTCGGGCATCTGGCAGTTCATCCCTTCAACTGGCAAGCATTTCGGCCTGAAACAAAATTACTGGACAGATTCACGCAAGGATGTACAAGCCGCTACGCAGGCTGCGCTGAACTACCTGCAAAAACTGTACACCATGTTTGGTGCCTGGGACCTGGCACTGGCGGCTTACAACGCCGGTGAAGGCACTGTGGCGCGCGCCATTGAAAAAAATCGTCGTATGGGGCTGCCTACCGATTACGCCCATTTGTCTTTGCCGGATGAAACGCGCAATTACGTGCCCAAACTGCAAGCGATTAAAAACATTATTTTCCGGCCAGATAATTACGGCGTCACGCTTAACAACATTCCCAATCGTCCTTATTTTTCAACGGTAACGGCACCCAAGCAGATTGATGCCAAACTGGCGGCACAACTGGCGGGCATTACCCAGGACGAATTCAATGCGCTGAATCCCAGCTTTAACCGCCCGGTGATTATTGCCAATGCCGACTTTCAACAACTACTGCTGCCTACCTGGGCTGCGGCCAATTTTGTGCATAATCTGGCCAATTACGACAAGCCATTGTCACAGTGGCAAACCTACCATCCGCGCCGGGGTGAACGTATCCACCAGATTGCCGACCAGTTCAATATCGGTGTGTATGAGTTGTGCGCCATCAACAATATGCGTCCCAATAAAAACCTGCTGCCGCGCCGACCTTTGTTGGTACCTGCCGGACTGACTACCCACCGCACGCAGCCCATCGATGCTGT
>CAYYBN010000100.1:1536-6945 GCA_964470225.1 uncultured Methylotenera sp.
CTGTTGCCATGGCGGGTTATAACCTGATGCCTCGTGAAAGTGAAGCGGCAGCGCCCAGCGCCCGTACTCATACCGTACGTCGTGGCGAGACGGTCGCCAGTATTGCTAAACGCTATGGCGTGTCGACCAAAACGCTGATGCGGAACAATGGCCTGACCCGGCAAAAACTGAGCACAGGCCAGACCTTGCGCATAGAGTCAGCGAATGTGTCTTCTAAGCGCCATACGCGTGGCACACCGCGCATCAAGGGACATCAAAAACGTAGCAAAGCCGTGCACCATGCATCATCTCGCCATACGCGGCACACAAAATGAACGCTTGGTCCATGTTATCGTCTCAGCTTGAGTAGTGTGGGGCTCATGGCGTTTCAACAGAGCCCAAAACCAACAAATCAAATTACATAATCATAGGCATCATGAATCCTCAGTTAATACAGAAAACCAGCGTTCCCTGCCTGCAACTGTGCATGCATGCCGCTTTGCTTTCTAGGTTAACTTGTTTAGTTATACTTCGAGTGGGGTTTATCAGGGCAGGCATGCTCATCAAGGGCATGGCGAGGGCACTCAGTCTCCGATACAAACCCGCCCTGACCAACCATCTCACCACATTGGGCCTGATTACCTTACTGTCTGCCTGTGGCAATGACAACGCCAACGTATCACCCGCATTACAGCAATCTTTTCCGGCACAATCCGGCGGCAGTCTGATCAGCGCCATGCCCTCAGACCCTAGCAGCCTGATTTACATGGTGGCTGGCGAATCGGCATCGGCGCAAATCACCAGCAATATTTTCAACACCCTGCTTAAATACAACCAGCATCTGGATTTAGCTGGGGAGCTGGCGCAGCATTGGGTGGTATCGCCAGACCAGAAAACTGTGACCTTCACACTTAAGCCCGGCCTGCACTGGGCCGACGGAAAGCCTCTCACCAGTGCCGATGTGCTGTTTACTTGGCAACTGGTCACCGCCGAGAGTACGCACAGCCCCTATGCCTCGGACTACCAGATGGTGAAACAAGCCGAAACGCCAGATGCACAGACCTTTGTTGTGCATTACAGTGAAGCGTTTTCGCCAGCGCTGGATAGCTGGGCTGGTTTGCAAATTTTGCCCAAACACCTGTTGCAAGGGCAGGATGTACATACCACGCATTTTGCCCAGCAACCGGTAGGCAGCAACTATTATCAACTCAAGGCCTGGCGCCATGGCGAACACCTGACACTGACACGTAACCCGCGTTCAGTACTGGGGCCAGCCTATATTGATACCCTGATACAACGCATTATCCCTGACCGTGGCGCGCAGTTTCTGGAATTGATGGCTGACAATATCGACAGCATGGGGCTAGACCCGATTACCTATGCGCGTATTATTCCATCACGTCCAGCGCTGCAAGCCAGCCTCAACCAGTACAAAGAGCTGGGCAACAGCTACACCTACCTTGGGTTTAACCTGAAAAAAGCACCGTTTGACGATGTGCGCGTGCGCAAGGCGATTAACTACGCCATCGACAAACAGGAGATTATCGACGGCGTCTATCTTGGCCTGGGCATTGCCATTGCCTCCCCCTACAAGCCAGGCACACGCTGGAGCAACCCGCAACTCACGCCCTACCCGTATGACCCGCAACAAGCGCGGCAACTGTTGGCCGAGGCCGGGTTTAAAGACAGCAATGGCGATGGCATTGTCGAGCGTGATGGCAAAGTCTTGTCGTTTGAAATCCTCACCAATAACGGCAACAAAGAACGCGAAAAAACCGTGGTGATTATTCAGCGCAGACTCAAGGAAGTTGGCATTGATGTGCATGTACGCACCATCGAGTGGGCCAGTTTTATCAGCCGCTTTATCAAAACCGGTGACTTTCAGGCGGTGGTGTTGGGCTGGGGGCTGGGGCTGGACCCGGACCAGTACAATATCTGGCATTCCAGCCAGCAAGCCCCCGGCCAGTTTAATTTTATTGGCTACCATAACCCGAAAGTCGATGCTTTACTGGAACAAGGCCGCCGCGAGTTTGACCCGGACAAACGCCAGCAGATTTACCATGCCTTTGCCAAAGCGCTGTACGAGGATAGCCCCATCGTTTACCTGTCGGCGGGTTATGGCCTGACCGCTATCCACAAACGCGTGCAAGGCATCCTCAACCCGGTGCCGCCCGCTGGTGTCGGCTATGACTCGCAAAACTGGTATATTACCTTACCACTGCGTCGCACGCAGATTGCCGCCGAATAACCATGCTCAAATACCTGCTCAAACGCTTGTTCTGGATGCTGCCCATGCTGGTGGGGATTAGCCTGATTTCGTTTTTGATCATGCATCTGGCACCCGGCGACATTACCAGCACCGAAGCCGCGTTCGACCCCAAATCCTCTGAAGAATCGCGGCAAAAACTGCGCGAACTCTACCATCTGGATAAACCGGTCATTGTGCAATATGGCCTGTGGCTGGAACGCATGGCGCAGCTGGATTTTGGCCACTCGTTTGCCAGCCACCAAAAGCCGGTGTTCTGGGCCGAGACTGACAAAGATGGCAATACCACGCCCGGCATGATTCAGGAAGCGCTGCCTGTGACGCTACTGATGAATATTGTTGGCCTGGTACTTACTCTGGCACTGGCCATACCACTAGGCGTGATTGCCGCAAAAAAACACCTGCGCTGGCAAGACCGCAGCATCACGCTGTTTAATTTTATCGGCTTTTCCATCCCCGGTTTTTGGCTTTCGCTATTGCTTATGTACTGGCTGGGCGTGATTCACCCCTGGCTGCCAATTTCCGGCATGCATAGCCTGAATTACGAGCACATGACGGCCTGGCAACAGTTCAAAGACCTGACTCTGCACCTGATCATGCCGGTGATGATTCCCGCCGTGACTGGCCTGGCCAGCATCACCCTGTTTGTGAAAAACGGTATGCTGGATGTGCTGGCGCAAGACTACGTGATGACGGCGCGCGCCAAAGGCTTGAGTGATGCCAGCGTCACCTACAAACATGCGCTACGCAATGCCTTGCTGCCGCTGATTACCATCGTCGGCCTGTCTATCCCCGGCCTGATCGGCGGTTCGGTCATTGCCGAAACTATTTTCGCCATTCCCGGCATGGGCAAACTGTTTTACGATGCAGTGATGATGCGCGACTTTCCGGTGGTGATGGGCATACTCACCATCGGCTCCGCCCTCACCCTACTCGGCAACCTGATCGCCGACCTCGCCTACGCTTGGGCCGACCCCAGATTGCGCAAAGGCGTGATGCCGGGATAAGACCATCGCAGACTACCCATGAACAAAGTACTCAACAATCCCCTCGCCCTCAGCGGTCTGATTCTCATCAGCCTGATGCTGCTGGTCGCCCTGCTCGCGCCATGGTTGGCACCGTATGACCCGGATGCAGTGGATGTCAAACAGATACTGCTCGGCCCCTCCGCCAGCCATTGGATGGGCACCGATGGCCTGGGCCGCGATGTCTGGAGCCGCATGCTGTATGGCAGCCGCGTCTCGCTGCTGGTGGGTCTGGTCGCCGTCGGTATTTCCACCGTCATCGGCGTGATTCTCGGCGCGCTGGCCGGGTTTTACCGCGGCTGGGTCGATACCGTGATTATGCGGCTGGTCGATGTCATGCTGTCTATCCCCAGCTTCTTCCTGATTCTGGCCGTCATCGCCTTTTTAACGCCCTCGCTCACCAATGTCATGGTGGTCATCGGTCTGACTTCGTGGATGGGCGTGACGCGATTGGTACGTGCCGAGTTCCTCAGCCTGCGCCAGCGTGAATTTGTACTGGCCGCCACCGCACTGGGCGCACCGGATGCCAGACTGATTTTTAAACACTGTCTACCCAACAGCCTGACACCCGTACTGGTCAGCGTGGTGCTGGGCATTGCCAGCGCGGTATTGATGGAGTCCGGGCTCAGCTTTTTAGGCCTGGGCGTACAAGCGCCGCAAGCCTCCTGGGGCAATATTCTTACCGATGGCAAAGAGTACATCCAGTTTGCCTGGTGGTTGTCGGTGTTTCCCGGTTTAGCCATCCTCATCACCGTGTTGGGGTATAATCTGCTCGGCGAAGGTTTGCGCGATGTATTTGACCCGCGTACCGGGTCGCGCTAACCGCTGACAACATCATTGTTTTGAGGAAACCGCATGGCATTTCTTGCTGGAAAAAAAATCCTGATTGCTGGCCTGCTCAGCAACCGTTCAATCGCATACGGCATCGCTGCCGCCATGAAACGCGAAGGCGCTGAACTGGCCTTTACCTATCAGGTAGAAAAACACGAAAAACGCGTACGTGACCTGGCTGACGACTTTGGCTCTGAATTGGTCTTCCAGTGCGACGTCGCCGAAGACACACAAATTGATAACCTGTTTGTCGAACTGGCCAAAGTCTGGGATGGTCTGGATGGCGTGGTGCACTCAGTCGCCTTTGTGCCAAAAGTCGCACTGGATGGCGACTATCTGGACAACATTAACCGCGAATACTTCCGCATCGCCCACGACATCAGCTCCTACAGCTTCTCCGCCATGGCCAAAGCCGCCTACCCGATGATGCAAGGCCGCAACGGTAGCCTGCTGACCTTAAGCTATCTGGGCGCAGAACGCACCATGCCTAACTACAACGTCATGGGCGTGGCCAAAGCCAGCCTGGAAGCCAACGTCCGCTACCTGGCCCAATCCCTGGGCCCACGCGGCATCCGCGTCAACGCCGTCTCCGCAGGACCCATCAAAACCCTGGCCGCCTCCGGTATTGCCGACTTCGACAAAATGATCGGCTTTAACGAAAAACACGCCGCCCTCCGCCGTAACGTGACCATTGAAGAAGTAGGCAACGTTGCCGCCTTCCTGTGCAGTGACTTGGCCTCCGGCGTTACGGGTGAAATCACGTATGTAGATGGTGGCATGAACATCACAGCGGCTGGTCAAATCGACTAAATGCTAGATTGATTGTAACGTAGCAATGCAAAACGCCTGACCGAAAGTCAGGCGTTTTTTATTAAATCATGTTTAAAGATTAAATAAACTAAGAATAAATTTAGCCTGACCAGAATTGTTTGTTTTAAATATATTTATCCGTAAAGGCTGGGCAACATCCGTTATCAAATCTTGATAACTGCTTAATGTAGCTGCTCCAATATTCGAAAATATATATGGGTAATCCAATTAATGAAGATTGGATTTATAGCTTCAAAAAACTCATCTGGATCAGGCAGATTTTTACCCGTCAAATTATTAGGGTTACCTGATGCAAAATGAAAGTATCTATTTCTTAAGTGTATTAAAACATCGAGAATCTTACCTTGTTGAATTTCAATCCACGCATCATGACTTTCACTTTTTATGTTTTTCTGCTGTATGAGAAGCTTTAGAGTATTGAAGTATTCAGGTCTATTATTAAGCTTACTTGAACTAATATCTAGTTTAATATTTGTT
>CAYYBN010000101.1:0-6897 GCA_964470225.1 uncultured Methylotenera sp.
AAATTCTATTAAATTTTAAGCGATTCTGATAGAAGCAGAATACATAAAAATTACCTTAATTAACATTTTCCAGTGTCTTCAAAAACTCATCCCCATATTTCTGTAGCTTCGCTTGCCCTATCCCGCTAATCTGCCCCATTTCATCCAATGTCTGCGGTTTGCGGTTATGGATTTCCCGCAACGTACTATCGTGAAAAATCACATACGGCGGCACACCTTGCTCTCTTGCCAGTTCCAGCCGTTTGGCTTTAAGTGCTTGCCAGAGCGGGTCATCATTGGCCCCTTCAAACGCTTCTTTGGCGCGGGCGCTGCGTTCGGCTTTGCTCATGCGTTTTTCCGGTTCGGCATCGCGGCGTAGCCAGACTTCTTGCTCGCCTTTGAGTACTGGCCGAGCGGCTTCGGTAAGTTTTAAACCACCGTAGGCGGCCATGTCGGCTTCCAGCATGCCAGCGGCTATCAGTTGCCGATAGACGCCGCTCCATTGCGCCTGATTGAGGCTGTTGCCTATGCCAAAGGTGCTGACTTTATTGTGACCAAAGCGCTCGACTTGCGGGGTGGATTTACCCATCAGTACATCAATTAAATGGCCGACGCCGAAACGCTGGCCGGTGCGGAATACGCACGATAATGCCATTTGCGCGACTTGGGTGGCTTGCCAGGTTTCGACGGGATGCAGGCAGTTGTCGCATTGGTCGCAAGCACCGGGGTGGCTTTCGCCAAAGTAGCGCAAAATGGTCTGATGGCGGCAGGCGGTGGATTCGCAGTAGCCGAGCAAGGCGTCTAATTTGAGTCGCTCCAGACGTTTGCGTTCTTCGGAGGCTTCGCCGCTATCGAGCATTTGCCGCATGGAGACGACATCGCCCATGCCATAGACCATCCAGGCGTTGGCAGGCAGGCCATCGCGCCCGGCGCGACCAGTCTCTTGATAGTAGCCTTCCATGCTTTTGGGCAGGTCTAGGTGGGCGACAAAGCGCACGTTGGGTTTATCGATGCCCATGCCGAACGCAATGGTCGCCACCATGATGATGCCTTCTTCAAGCAGAAAGCGGCGCTGGTGATGTTCGCGTAATTGCGTGGGCAAACCTGCATGGTAGGGCAAGGCTGACCAACCTTTTTCGACCAGCCAGGCGGCGGTTTCTTCTACCTTTTTGCGGGATAAACAATAGATAATGCCCGCGTCGTTGGGGTGCTCGCGTTCTAAAAATGCTTGTAGTTGCTGGCGGGCATTGTTTTTAATACCAACGTGGTAGCGAATATTGGGCCGGTCGAAGCTGGAGACAAACTGGGCCGCGTTTTCGAGATTAAGCTGGCTGATAATCTCGGCGCGGGTAGGCGCGTCTGCCGTCGCCGTCAGTGCGATGCGAGGCACCTCGGGGAAACGGTTGTGCAGCACGGTGAGTTGCCGGTATTCGGGCCGAAAGTCGTGGCCCCATTGCGAGACACAATGCGCTTCGTCGATGGCAAACAGGGCGAGGCCGACATGTTGTTGCACTTCGTCGAGCAGGTTTAAAAAGCTGCCGACCATCAAGCGTTCGGGCGCGACGTATAACAGTTTGATTTCGCCAGCCAGCACTTGCCGCGTGATGCGGCTGTTATCTTCGGCGCTGAGACTAGAATTTAAAAAGGCCGCGTTGACGCCCAATTGCTGCAAGGCTTCGACCTGGTCTTGCATTAGTGCGATCAGCGGTGAGACGACAATCGCCAGGCCATCACGGGCCAGTGCCGGAATCTGGTAACACAGGGATTTGCCGCCGCCGGTGGGCATCAGCACCAGCGCATCTTGCCCGCTGATGACATGTTCGACGATGGCTTGTTGCTGATGGCGAAACTGGCTGTAACCGAAGACGGTTTGCAGGATATGTTGTGGGGATAGGCTTGCCATACTGGCAAACCTATAGCTTGGTATAGGGATTGACTAAGGTATCGACTAACTTATGAAGTGCTTCGCGCATTTGCGCTTCGCTGACTTCCATCAGCAAGCCATCTTCCAGTGCATCTTGGGCAATCTGTTTTAGTTCGTCAAAATTTTCGGCCATGACTTTGACCTTTTCGGTGCAGGACACCACCGAACCGTCATCGCGTACCCATTTTGGCCATTCATTACTCATGTATTGATTTACTCGGTTAGTGTGTTCAGTTGTTGCAACAGTTTGGCCATCGCCTGACCGCGATGACTACGCTGACTTTTGATTTCTAGCGGTAATTCTGCCACGGTTTTGCCGCTCTGCGTATCCATAAACAGCGGGTCGTAGCCAAAGCCTTCTGTGCCCCTGAACTCGCGCAAAATCTCACCTTGCCATAGGCCATCTGCAATCAGTGGCTGCGGGTCTGCGGCATGGCGCACCAGCACCACCACGCTGTAAAAATAGGCACGGCGATCCGCAATCCGTTCCATGGTGGTGAGCAGTTTGTCGTTGTTGCGTTCGTCTTGCGTGAGCAGGCTATTGGCTGGTTTGGGCCCGGCATAGCGTGCCGAGATCACGCCAGGTGCGCCTTGCAAGGCCTGTACGCACAAGCCGGAGTCGTCGGCCAGCGCTGGCAAGCCGGTATGCTGGCTAGCATGACGCGCTTTAGCCAGCGCGTTCTCAATAAAGGTGCAGTGCGGCTCGGGGCATTCTGGCACATTGAATTCGGACTGCAGCAGCACTGCCAGATTAAAAGGCGCCAGCAGGTGTGCAATTTCACGGATTTTGCCCTGGTTGCCCGAGGCAATCACCAACTTTTCAAACGGCAATGCCATGGGTATCTGCTCCGGATTATTTGGCCAAGGCTTGCGCTTGTAACTGTGCCAGTTCGGCGATGCCTTTGGCCGCCAGGTCCAGCATCTGGTCCATGGTGGCGCGGGCAAACGGTTCGCCTTCGGCGGTGCCCTGAATCTCGACAAAGCCACCGTTGCCGGTCATCACCACATTCATGTCGGTGTCACAGTCGGAGTCTTCAATATAGTCTAAATCCAGGACTGGTGTGCCCTGATAAACACCCACGGAAATGGCCGCCACCGAGTCTTTAAGCGGTGAGGCAGTGAGCAGGCCTTTTTGCAGCAAGGTAGACACGGCATCGACCATGGCCACATAGGCACCGGTGATGCTGGCGGTACGGGTGCCGCCATCGGCCTGAATCACGTCACAGTCAAAATGGATGGTGCGTTCGCCGAGTTTTTCGAGGTCTATCACGGCGCGCAGGCTGCGGCCAATCAGGCGCTGAATTTCCTGGGTACGGCCGCTTTGCTTGCCTTTGGCGGCTTCGCGGTCCATGCGGCTGCCGGTGGAGCGTGGCAGCATGCCGTATTCGGCCGTGACCCAGCCCTGACCTTTACCTTTTAAAAAGCCGGGTACTTTTTCTTCAACACTGGCGGTGCAAATCACCTGCGTATCGCCAAACTTGACCAGCACAGAGCCTTCGGCATGCTTGGTGTAGTGGCGGATGATTTCTACGGCACGCAACTGGTCGTAGGCGCGCTGACTGGGTCTGCTCATGGCTTATGATTCCTGTGGTTTGATGGGTTGCATGCTTTTTTGGAGTGCTTGCTGTATCTCCTGAATGGCGCGTTCAATTTCATCCTCGGTGAGGTCAGGCACCGCTGTTTTGCCATCATGGTGCATCATACGCGTGGTCAGGTCCGCTGGCAGGTCCAGCGTCGAAATGGCAAACGGCGTTTGGTCACGTTCGCCCCATTGCAGGCCTATCACACTCATGTTGTCGCCCCCGCGCTGATTAGCCAGTTCGGCCTGATTCAGCAAGCCGTTGACCGCCTCACCGATATTGCCAGCCAGCATGGTTTGCGCCATGTTTAGCTCGGGTACCGTGCTCCAGACCCCATCAGAACACAATAATAGTACATCGCCCTGACGCAAGGGTAACGGGTCACTTAACTCGACATTGGGGGGTTTTTCACCGCCCACGCAATTGTAAATTTTATTACGGTGTGGATGGGTGGCAATCTGTTCGACGCGAATTTTACCCTCACGCAGCAGGGATTGCACCACTGAATGATCACGGGTTTGAAATTTAACCAGGCCATGCCGGTAAACATACAGCCTGGAGTCGCCCACATGGGCACAAAACAGGGTTTGGTGCTGTATCAGCCCGACCACGACGGTGGTACGTGGTGACTCGCTCAACTGCTGGCTTTGCCTGAAGCGTTCAATGCTGACATGCACCTGCTGGATGCATTGCTGTAAAAATTGCGCCGGTTGCTTAATATAAGGTTGCGCCTGTTGTTCAAAGGCCGCAATCAGGCTTTTCACAGCCATTTCAGCGGCGATTTCGCCATGCTGATGGCCACCCATACCATCGGCCAGCACTAGCAAAATGGCCTGACGGTTGTAGGCATAGGCTAACCGGTCCTGATTGTAGGGTCTGGGCCCCTGCCGGCTGCCTTGAAAAATGGAGAATTTCATAACGGACGTGTCAATACATGGAGTATTTTATCGACCACACTGTGTTTGCTGGCCGCTGGCTGCAACGTGAGCAGACTTTTTTGTAATGAAAACACACTTTGTGGCCGTGACATATAGTCTAGCTGCATGCATTCGTCGATTAAAGCCAGTAACGGCTCCGAATAGCTGTGGCGACCCATGTGCAAGGCTGGCTGCAACCGGTCTTCCAACATACGCTGGTTGGCGGGTGTAGGGGTGTTTCGACTCAGGCAGGCATACAGACTGGCACCGATACTGTAAATATCGCTCCACGGGCCCAGATGTTTGCGGTCAAAGTATTGTTCGGGTGAGGCAAAACCGGGTGTGAATGAAGGAGCGAGGGTCATCTCTGACAAGGCTTGTCGTGCCGAGCCAAAGTCGAGCAGTAACGGTGAACCATCCTGTCGCAGGTAGATATTGGCCGGCTTGATGTCCAGATGTAGTAATTTGCGGGTATGCACTTCGCGTAAGCCGTTTAGCAGTTCGACAAACATGCGTATCACAAAGGTTTCGGGTAAGGCCTGCGGCATGCCCAAAATATAGTCTTGCAATGATTTGCCACGTTCGTATTGCATGACCATGTAAACAGTGTCATTGGCGCGAAAAAAATTCAGCACGCGCACAATATTCCGGTGTTCGATATTGGCCAACGCCAGGCCTTCATCGAAAAAGCACTTCATGCCATGTTTGAAGGCATGATCGGATTTACCATTGGAACTGACATTCCCGCCTGGCCCGCGTTTGGCCAGCGACACCGGCATGTACTCCTTGATGGCAACAGTTTTTTTCTGTGCATCTAGTGCAAGATAAACAAAGCTGAAACCGCCCAGACTCAACACACGCTGGATGGTATAGCCCTGCAATATGGTACCTACCGGCAAGGCAAATTCTTTTTTATTGGCTAGCTTCACCTTTGTGATAACGTACCAATATGGCGAATATTTAGCATGGACGAATTTTCGCATAGCAAAGCAGCATTTGATACAATCAAACACCTCTTCGCTTTAAGCCTGCCATGTCCACCTCTACCAAGTCTACTGCCAACCCGATTCTGAGCATGACCGGCTTTGCCGCCATAGAACAACGCGTGAGCGGCGGTTGTGTGCTCATTGAATTGCGCACGGTCAATCACCGCTATCTGGAGCTGCATGTCAAGATTGAGGATGCTTTACGCCAAAGCGAAGCCATGGTGCGTGAGTGCCTGCATCAACGGCTGGGGCGCGGCAAAGTGGAATGCCGCATCAGCCTGAAAACTGACGCACAGGCCACCGCTACGCTACGTGTGAATACCACGTTGGTAGCAGAACTGGCGCAAACGCTGGCACAGTTGCACACGCACTTCCCGGCCAGTGCCCCGGTCAATCTGGTCGATATACTCAAATGGCCGGGCGTCACGCAAACTGAGACTGTGGACCCAGAGCACCTGTCCACCGGTTTGCAGACTGGCTTGCAACAAGCGCTGGATGAATTACTGGCCGCACGTCAGCGCGAGGGCGAAACACTTAAAACCGTGTTGCTGGAACGCTTGCAAGCTGTGCGTGAACAAGTCGCATTGGTACAACCCTTACTGCCGGATCTGCTGGCGCAACATCAGGAAAAACTCACCGCCAAGCTGCGCGAGGCACTGATGGCCGATGACGAACGTATACGCCATGAAATGGTATTGTTTGCCCAACGCATGGATGTAGACGAAGAACTCGCCAGACTACAATCACATATTGTCGAGATGGCCCGTATCCTGCAACAAGGCGGAGCAGTGGGCAAAAAACTGGATTTTCTAATGCAGGAAATGAACCGCGAAGCCAATACTTTGGGCAGTAAGTCTATCGCCATTGCCACCACCCAGGTGTCTATGCAGCTCAAGGTGCTGATTGAGCAGATGCGCGAGCAAATTCAAAACATCGAATAAGCGCCGGGTACTGTGCTACAAACACCATAAAGCTGTGCAATTTGCGCACACATTTGGTGCATTTCACGCCATTTATGGCATGTCGTTTATCTAAATCACTGTTTAAAAACACTTTTATGGGCTGGCACAGGCTTTGCTGTTACAGTTTTACTATTCTTATAAGCAGAGCAAAGGTTTTATGCCATGTCGCAAACGGCAAAACAGTTTTTTGATGAAATGCAGGCCTATGGAGGAAGCGTCAGAGGCATTTATCAGGCCTATGACCGCTGGTTGGCGAACGTGCCTACCCAACAACTGGCTGCCAAACGTGCTGAAGCCGAAGTGCTGTTTCGCCGCGTGGGTATTACCTTTAACGTCTATGGCGAGGAAGACGGTGCCGAACGCTTGATTCCGTTTGATGTGATTCCACGCATGATTTCCGCCAGTGAATGGGCCCATTTGTCACAGGGAGCGGTACAGCGCGTGCGGGCCCTGAATATGTTTTTGCATGACATTTACCACGATCAGGAAATTATCAAGGCGGGCATTGTCCCCAACACCATCCTCAGCAATTCCCAGTACCGGCCCGAG
>CAYYBN010000102.1:0-6885 GCA_964470225.1 uncultured Methylotenera sp.
GTCCACGTACATATGGCTCAACTCGACTTCTGGATACTCTTTGGCGACGTCCATGACGATTTCTTTCCAGAACTCGGTGGTTTCCAGCACGTTGGCCTTGTCTACCGAACACAGTTTTTTCTGACGCTTCATGGCGATCTGGAACGCGACGTGGGCAATGCGACGCACTTCCGGCTCGCTGTAAATCATGGTGTTAAAGCCTTCGCGCACGCCCTGCTCGTTGGTACGCATGCCACGTGGCTGACCAAAGTACACGTCACCGGTCAGTTCGCGCACAATCATGATGTCCAGACCGGCCACCACTTCTGGCTTCAATGTAGACGCGTTGGCCAGCTCCGGGAACAGCACCGCCGGACGCAGGTTGGCAAACAGGCCCAAATCTTTACGAATTGCCAGCAAACCACGCTCCGGACGCAATGGTCTATCCAGATTGTCATACTGTGGGCCGCCGACAGCACCCAGCAATACCGCATCCGCCGCACGGCAGATGTTCTGGGTGAACTCCGGATAAGGATGACCAAACTGGTCATACGCCTGACCACCCAATGGCGCTTCGGTAAAGGTCATTTCCAGACCTTCCTTGTGCAATACATCCAGTACGCGCAAGGCTTGTTTGATAATTTCCGGACCGATACCGTCGCCGGGTAACACTGCAATATTCAATGCCATTTTTATTCCTAATGTATAAATTTTGTTGATGTAAAAACGCTTAGAAACCGTCGCGAGCGATGGAGTGGCTAGGCGCACGGAGCGCAGAAACCGGAATGTACATGTAGTACATGAGGATTTCGAGCACCGCGTAACGACGCCAATCCATCGCGCAGCAGGTTTATATCGTTTTTAAGCAAATAACCAGGGCTGGGCTGTCTTATGCTTGTCTTCAAACGCCTTGATTTTGTCTGCGTGCTGCAAGGTCAAGCCAATTTCATCCAGACCGTTCAACAGGTTATGTTTGCGGGTCGGCGTAATGTCAAAGCTAAAAGACTGACCAGACGGTGTAGTCACCGTTTGCGCAGCCAGATCGACATTCAGGGTATAGCCCACGTTGGCTTCGCATTCTTTAAACAACGCATCCACTTGCTCGGCGCTGGCCACAATCGGCAGAATGCCGTTTTTGTAGCAGTTGTTAAAGAAAATATCGGCAAAGCTGGGGGCAATAATCACGCGGAAGCCCTGGTCTTCAATCGCCCAGGGGGCGTGCTCGCGCGAGGAGCCACAACCAAAGTTGTCACGCGCCAGCAACACTTGCGCACCCTGATAACGTGGCTGGTTCAACACAAAGTCCGGGTTGAGCGGACGGGTGCTGCAATCCATGCCAGGCTCGCCATAGTTGGTGTAACGCCACTCATCAAACAAATAGGGGCCGAAGCCTGAGCGTTTGATCGATTTGAGAAACTGCTTGGGGATAATCGCGTCGGTATCGACGTTGGCGCGGTCCAGAGGGCACACCAGGCCGTTTAATGTGGTAAATGCTTTCATGGGGTTCTCCTCTTACACCTTGCGTACATCAACAAAATGACCGGCAATCGCGGCGGCAGCGGCCATTTCCGGGCTGACCAGATGCGTACGTCCGCCCGGGCCCTGACGGCCTTCAAAGTTACGGTTGGAGGTAGAAGCACAACGCTCACCCGGACTCAAACGGTCGGCGTTCATGGCCAGACACATGGAGCAACCGGGTTCACGCCATTCAAAACCGGCATCGATGAAGATTTTGTCCAAGCCTTCAGCTTCAGCCTGACGCTTGACCTGGCCAGACCCAGGCACCACCATCGCCAGCTTGATGCTGCTGGATACTTTTTTACCTTTGGCCACGCTGGCGGCTGCGCGCAAGTCTTCAATCCGTGAGTTGGTGCAAGAACCAATAAAGATTTTATCCAGCTGGATTTGCTCTATCGGTGTATTGGCAGTCAGGCCCATGTATTTCAGCGCGTTTCAATGCTGGTGCGTTTGGTCGCATCCTGTTCAGCCGCCGGATCAGGCACAGTGGCACCAATCGGCAATACTTGCTCGGGCGAGGTGCCCCAGGTCACTTGCGGTGCAATCTCGGCACCGTTCAACACCACCACAGTATCAAACTCGGCATCAGCATCAGAGCGCAAGGTGTTCCAGTACGCCACGGCTTTGGTCCAATGCTCGCCTTTAGGCGCATGCAAACGGCCTTCCAGATAGGCAGCGGTTTTTTCATCCGGCGCAACCAGACCGGCGCGAGCACCGGCTTCAATGGCCATATTGCACAAGGTCATGCGACCTTCCATGCTTAAGCTACGAATCACTTCGCCACCAAACTCAATCGCGTAACCGGTGCCGCCTGCGGTACCGATTTTGCCAATAATGGCCAGCGCCACGTCTTTGGCGGTCACGCCTGTGCCGAGTTGACCATCCACGCGCACCAACATGCGTTTGGATTTTTTCGCCACCAGTGTTTGCGTCGCCAGCACGTGCTCGACTTCGGAAGTACCAATGCCGTGCGCCAGCGCACCAAAGGCGCCATGGGTAGAAGTATGGCTGTCACCACACACCACCGTCATGCCCGGCAGCGTCGTACCGTTTTCTGGCCCGATGACGTGGATAATGCCTTGATCTTTGTTTTTAAACGGGAAATAGACTAGCGCACCAAATTCCTTGATGTTGTTGTCCAGCGTTTCTACCTGCAAACGCGAGATCGGGTCTTCAATGCCTTTGTCCCAGTCTTTGGTTGGGGTGTTGTGGTCAGGGTTGGCCACAATGCTGCTGTTGCGCCATGGCTTGCGGCCAGCCAGACGCAGGCCTTCAAACGCCTGTGGGCTGGTCACTTCGTGTACCAGATGACGGTCAATATAAATCAGACTGGTGCCGTCAGCTTCTTGGTGCACCACGTGTGATTCCCATAATTTGTCGTACAGTGTTTTCCCTGCCATGACGATCCTTTCAGACTGCAAATGAGTAAACCATTATTGGTAAAACCCGCGCAGGATACAGAGTTTTCAATACCCTTACAAGAATATGATTTATACTAGTACTGAAACTACCAGTTTAAACCGGCAATATCGCGCCAAGCATTTGATGGAACAGTGAAAAATGGATACCCGACGCCAGGAACTGGCGGAATTTCTGCAAGCCATGCGCCAGCGTGGCAGCCCGGAAGCCTTTGGCTTCCCCTCCGGTGCGCGAAGACGTACGCAAGGCTTGCGCCGCGAAGAAGTGGCGCAACTGGCAGGCATCAGCGCCACCTGGTACACCTGGATAGAACAGGCACGCGACATCAACGTCTCCCCCGAAGCACTGGACAGGCTGGCCAACGCGCTAAAACTCAGTAAATCCGAGCGTAGCTATTTGTTTGACATGGCTGACCGGCGCGACCCGCAAGCCCAGCACAGTGAAGTGGATAGCGCCCCTGAAACCCTGATACAGATGCTGATGTATATTGATATTCCTGCCTATATCATGGGCCGCACCTGGGATGTACTGGCCTGGAATCAAGCCGCCAGCGCCTTGTTTAGTGGCTGGCTGGATAATGTAGATGCAGCATCGCCGCGCCCCAACCTGCGACGCTTTGTCTGTCCGCATAAGCCTGCGCAGGACTTTGTCGTCAACTGGGATATGCGCGCACGCAGACTGGTGGCCGAATTCCGTGCCGATTGCCGCACACGTCTCGAAGAACCCGAAGTAAAACAACTGGTGGATGAACTCAGCAATAGCAGCGAGGCGTTTAACCAATACTGGAAACAGCACGATGTGCTGGAACGACAAGGCGGACAACGCGAATTTAATCACCCGCAACGGGGCTTGATTGAGTATCAGCAGGTGACGTTACGGCCGGTGGAACAGGAGCAGCTTAAACTGGTGTTGTTACAACCCGCTTAGCAAAGACTATTTATCTTGAGTGGTGTGTTTTGATGCTTTGGCTAATCGCAAAAAATATGACACTTGCGCCACCCACTGTAACCGTTGCAACGGCGTTAACGCCATAAATGCCCGCAAGCGTTCTTCACTGACATGGTAGGTTCTGTCGGCTGGATCAAAAGGCATTTTCATAAAGACTGGATTTTTTCCAAATGGGCAATATCACTCAGGTCAATCGGACGACCTGCTGCACGCTTCATGGCGATTAAGTCCTCCACTGAGGCCACCGCAACAGAAACATCACCAAGCGCAAACTGAACCGCACGCGCATGCATCTCACCAAAGTCTAGCGGTGGAAACAACAGCACATCAATCGTCAACCCGGCCATGGCATCGGTGCGCAACGCAAATGCCAACATATTTTTTTCGACGTGCCATTGTCGCAACAAGCTGAGGTTGGTCAGGCTCTCCAGCGGCACGGGGGCTACCGGGGTAAGTGACAATGCTTGTGCACATTGCAATAGACCGACGAGATTGTCAGGTTGCAGAGCCACTGTAATATCTACATCCATGGTGGCACGTTCAACGCCATGTAAAGACACAGCCAAACCACCTATCAACAGATAGTCGACGTGGTATTTATTGAGTGTCGCAAACAGGTCTAAATAGAACATGTTTGCAGTTTAAAACAGACCGTGAAAAAAAAGAATTTTCTTGTGCGTCAGTGAAGAGAGTTTAAATATCGTCTGAATTGAACTCACCCGACGCGCAAGCTTGCCTAAACACTGGCAGGCAGACGCTGCCCCTGTAACAACTTGTACTCCAGCGCATCTTTTAAGGCCAGCCAAGAGGCTTCAATAATATCGGTAGACACGCCAATGGTGGTCCAGTTGGCCTGCTGGTCGGTAGACTCAATCAGCACGCGTACCTTGGCAGCGGTGGCCTGGTTGGAATCCAGTACACGTACTTTGTAGTCCACCAGTTTGATGTCCTGAATGGCTGGATAAAAGGGCTCCAGCGCCTTGCGCATGGCTTTATCCAGGGCATTGACCGGGCCTTTGCCCTGTGCGGTGGCACTGGACTCTTTACCGTTGACGCTGATATGGATGGTCACGGATGAATTCAAGCCATCTGCGGAAGGCTCGTAGATATTGACGTTGTACTGCTTGAGACTGAAAAACGGCTCGAATTTGCCCAGCAGTTTCTGCATCAGCAAATCAAACGAGCTTTCGGCGTTTTCAAACTGATAGCCTTCGTGTTCCAGCGCTTTCAGGTGCTCCAGCACATGCACAGCGGCATCCGACTCTTTGGTCAGGCTGGGATCTATCTGCTGTAGTTTGCGCAAAATGGCGCCGCGACCGGCCACTTCCGACACCAGAATTTGGCGCTCGTTACCCACCATACCGGGGTTGATATGTTCGTAGGATTTCGGGTTTTTGTTGACAGCATCAATGTGCATGCCACCCTTGTGGGCAAAGGCATCGTGGCCGACATACGGCGCTTTATCATTAAAAGCGACGTTGGCGACTTCGCTGACAAAACGCGCAGCGGCGGTCAGTTCCGAGAGTTGCACTGGCGAGATGCAGTGAAGGCCCAGCTTTAATTGAAGGTTGGGGATAATCGACACCAGATTGGCGTTACCGCAGCGTTCACCGATGCCGTTGATGGTGCCTTGCACCTGTACCGCACCGGCCTGTACGGCTGCCACCGAGTTGGCGACCGCCATCTCGCAGTCGTTGTGGCAATGAATGCCAATCGCCACCTGCGGAAAACGGCTGACCACGGTCTGAGTGATAGCAAAAATTTCATTCGGGAACGTGCCGCCATTGGTGTCACACAAGGCCAGCACATCGGCACCGGCATCGGCGGCGGCTTGCAGGGTTTGCATGGCATAGTCAGCATTGGCTTTGTAGCCATCGTAAAAATGCTCGGCGTCAAACACCACTTCTTTGCCTTGTGATTTCAGGTAGGCAATGGTGTCCGCGATCATGGCCAGATTTTCTGACAAGGTGGTACGCAAAATCTCGGTGACCTGATAATCCCAGCTTTTGCCAAAAATAGCGACCGCCTGGGTGTTGGCAGACAGCAGCGATTGCAGGTTTTTGTCTTCGGCAGCGGCAATGCCGATACGGCGTGTGCTGCCAAAGGCAATGATTTTGGCGTGTTGCAGCTTGAGCTCACCAACCCGGGCGAAAAACTCCAGGTCTTTGGGGTTAGAACCAGGGTTACCGGCCTCGATATAGCCGATGCCCAACTGGTCGAGACGCTGCACGACCTTGAGTTTATCCTCAACCGAAAACGAAACCCCTTGTGCCTGTGCACCATCGCGCAAGGTGGAATCGTATGCAATGACTTTTTTTTGTCGCATTTTTAAGTGAGATGTTCTTTCGGCTTTTAAGCTGTCATTCCCGCTTTCGCGAGGATGACGGCAGTGACTATTTTTTACGCTGATGTGAATTGGCAGCAATGCGCATGCGCAAGGCATTCAATTTGATAAAACCGCCGGCATCCTTCTGGTCGTAAGCGCCTTTGTCATCTTCAAAGGTGGCAATGGTGGAATCAAACAGCGAATCGGTCTTGCTATCGCGGCCCACCACAATCACGTTGCCTTTGTACAATTTGACGCGTACCCAGCCGTTCACGGTGGCCTGGGTATGGTCAATCAGCGTTTGCAGCGCCAAACGCTCCGGGCTCCACCAATAGCCGTTGTAAATCAGGCTGGCGTAGCGTGGCATCAGGTCATCTTTCAAGTGCGCCACTTCGCGGTCCAGCGTGATGCTTTCAATGGCACGGTGCGCCTTGAGCATGATGGTACCGCCCGGGGTTTCATAGCAACCGCGGGACTTCATACCTACATAGCGGTTTTCCACCAAGTCCAGACGGCCAATGCCGTGTTTGCCGCCGATGCGGTTCAGCTCAGCCAGAATCTCATGCGCTTTCATGGCGTTGCCATTCAGCGCCACAATGTCACCGTTTTTGAATTCTATGTCCAGATACTCGGCCGCATCCGGTGCTTTTTCCGGAGACACGGTCCAGCGCCACATACTGTCTTCGGCTTCGGCC
>CAYYBN010000103.1:0-6781 GCA_964470225.1 uncultured Methylotenera sp.
CAGGTCAGTACCTTCATTCGACAACTCAATCACGTTCTCACTGGCGAAATTCACCACATAAGTATCATTGCCTTTGCCACCGACCATGGTATCGAAACCACCTTGGCCATCGAGGATATTGTTACCTGTGTTACCGGTCAGTAGATTATTAGCGGCATTGCCAGTTGCGTTGGTATTGCCCGTGCCGGTCAGGGTCAGGTGTTCCAAGTCTTCGTCGGTGAGGGTATAGCTGATGGCTGCTTTAACCAGATCAATCCCTTCATCAAAGCCCTCATTAATCACATCGCCTGCCACGTCGACTACAAAGGTGTCATCGCCTGTACCGCCGGTCATGGTGTCGATACCAGTGCCCCCATCGAGCACATCATCCCCATCGCCACCATTGAGTGTATTGGCTGCGGCATTGCCGATGAAGGTGTTGTTGGCATTGTTCCCGAGGAAGTTAAACTTGCTTGAACCTGTGGCCGAAGCATCAATGTTCTCGATATTGGCAAACTCGGTGTTGAGATCAAAAGTTTTGAAGTTGGTGAGGGTGGCTGTGCCACGCAGTTTAATGGTGTCAGCGCCGCTACCATTGGTTTCGATAACGGTATCGTCAAAGGCAGCCAGCGTGGTCACGCCTGAGGCTGTCACGGTTTTAAGGTCTAGCAGATAGGTGTCATCTCCTTCGCCGCCTTTTAGCGTATCTTGGCCAGCGGCACCGTCCAGAATGTTGGCTGCATCGTTACCAGTGAGAATATTCAGACTACTGTTACCAGTCAGATGCAGTTTGGTGTTGCCAGTGAGTGATACATCCAGATGTTCAAGGTTGGCGGCCAGGGTCAGGGTAGTGGCATTAAGATGGTTAAAGTCACCTACCAGCTTGACGGTATCATTACCTGCATTAGCGGCTTCGGTTATCACATCTTCCAGCGCCACTTTTTTGGTGGCAGCGCTTGTCCCGGTTTCAATGAGGTCAATCTGATAAGTATCGTCACCTGCACCACCAATGAGGGTATCCACGCCATCAAGGCCATCTAGCGTGTTGTTGCCTGCATTGCCGGTAATGGTGTTTTTAAGGCTGTTGCCTATGCCTTCGAGCGCAGCTATACCGCCGTTTGTGGTGCCATCGGTGAGGATTAAGTTCTCAACATTTGCTATATTCTCAAGGCTGTAAGACACACTGGCTTTGACCAGGTCAGTACCTTCGTTCGCCAATTCAGTGATGCTATCCTCAATATTATCCACATGGTAAATATCATTGCCTTTACCACCAACCATGGTGTCAATACCGCTGCCACCATCCAGCGTATCGTTGCCTGCGCCACTGTATAAATTATCGTCATACTGTCCACCACTAACGACATCATTCCCGGCCAAACCACTTTCAGTTTCAATTGCAGCAGCCAGACTGTCGATGTTTGTTTTGCCAGCGGTCAGTGTTTGATAACTTGCCCAACTTAGGCTAATGCCACTAAGTTTGTATATGTGGTTGGCATTGTCTTCAAAACTGACTTCGTTCACAGTACCGCCGGTAATGGCACCATTGGAGTCTATGGTGAAATTACCTTTCAAAAAATAACTGCCCGCAGTATCGGACGTATAAGCAATAGAAGTCAGACTACCCCCTCTAAAAGTACCATCTGGACTAAAGCCTATGCTACCAAGCAAAGTGTACTGTAGGCCAGTGGAGGTATCAGCGTATTCCATTCTGCTAATAACGCCTGTAATTGACCCATTATTGTAATTAACAGTCACTCCCGTACTGGAAAACAAAATTGTTTGCGTACCAGTCGCCAATGAAATAGTCTGGACTGTGATAATTGGAGTTTCATCGATAAAGTGATCACCGGTAATTTCGTAACTGTATCCATCCGCAAAACCTGAGGCAAAGGTATTGGTGGCATTAAAATCGCCAAAAATCATAAACTCAATATCAATACTGTCAAAAATCGCATCGTGACGACTGACCGAGGTAGCTAACGCATCCGAGAAGTTGCTGAGGTTGATTGATTGCGAGCCACTTTTTTGAACATTCATTTTTTTGTTCTTTCATAATTACCAAAGTTACGATACGGTAGTTGACAAGAAAAATATTAATCTTGGGTTAAGCATATTTACATAAGTAACTGGATGCTCTTTGTACAAGTCATTTCACAAAATGTACCTTTTTTATGTATGTTTTCATATAGTACTAAAAGACTACTTTCTTAATAATCAGACTTTACTTTAATAAAAATCAGGCAAGCATAAAATCCGTTGCTTGCAAATTGATGGTTCCTGTCAGTTGAATTTGCATATCAGCATTGGTGTCACCCGAGGTGTCTACAAATACAGTGGTAATACCGCCTGATTGCGTGAACCAGATGCTGTTGGCAGCGGCCGTTGAGTCATTGAAGCTGAGGCTAGCCAGGCTGGTCAGGTCTATCTTATCTGTGCCCTTAACAAAGTCGGCAATGGTATCCATTGCTAAAGTGGTAGAGTCGGTTACGTCATCGTAGAAGAACACGTCTGCACCGCTACCGCCTATCAGTCGATCAGCCCCATCACCGCCGATGAGCGTATCGTTACCAGCAGCCCCATCCAGTGTGTTGGCAACATCGTTACCGGTCAGTTGATTATTAACGGTATTGCCTGTCAGATTCAGTTTGCCTAAAGCGCCTGATGCATCCAGATGCTCGATATTGGCTGCTAGTTTGAGGGTGCTGGCATTTTGGTGTACCGCACCCCCCAACAGGCGGAGAGTGTCGATACCGCCGGTGGCAGTTTCAGTGACCGTGTCTTCTAGCGCCAGTTTTTTGCTGGCAGCTGTGGTGCCCGATTCAACCAAATCCACCAGATACAAGTCAGCACCATCACCACCAATCAGGGTATCGACCCCACCACGGCCATAGAGTGTGTTTGCGCCTGCATTGCCGGTAATAGTGTTTTTGAGTGCATTGCCAAAACCGCTAAGCCCTGCGGTGCCGCCATTGGCTGAGCCATCGGTCAGCGTCAGGTTTTCCACGTTTTGTGCCAACGTATCGATTGAAACACTGGCTTTAATCAGGTCAGTACCTTCATTCGACAACTCAATCACGTTCTCACTGGCGAAATTCACCACATAAGTATCATTGCCTTTGCCACCGACCATGGTATCGAAACCACCTTGGCCATCGAGGATATTGTTACCTGTGTTACCGGTCAGTAGATTATTAGCGGCATTGCCAGTTGCGTTGGTATTGCCCGTGCCGGTCAGGGTCAGGTGTTCCAAGTCTTCGTCGGTGAGGGTATAGCTGATGGCTGCTTTAACCAGATCAATCCCTTCATCAAAGCCCTCATTAATCACATCGCCTGCCACGTCGACTACAAAGGTGTCATCGCCTGTACCGCCGGTCATGGTGTCGATACCAGTGCCCCCATCGAGCACATCATCCCCATCGCCACCATTGAGTGTATTGGCTGCGGCATTGCCGATGAAGGTGTTGTTGGCATTGTTCCCGAGGAAGTTAAACTTGCTTGAACCTGTGGCCGAAGCATCAATGTTCTCGATATTGGCAAACTCGGTGTTGAGATCAAAAGTTTTGAAGTTGGTGAGGGTGGCTGTGCCACGCAGTTTAATGGTGTCAGCGCCGCTACCATTGGTTTCGATAACGGTATCGTCAAAGGCAGCCAGCGTGGTCACGCCTGAGGCTGTCACGGTTTTAAGGTCTAGCAGATAGGTGTCATCTCCTTCGCCGCCTTTTAGCGTATCTTGGCCAGCGGCACCGTCCAGAATGTTGGCTGCATCGTTACCAGTGAGAATATTCAGACTACTGTTACCAGTCAGATGCAGTTTGGTGTTGCCAGTGAGTGATACATCCAGATGTTCAAGGTTGGCGGCCAGGGTCAGGGTAGTGGCATTAAGATGGTTAAAGTCACCTACCAGCTTGACGGTATCATTACCTGCATTAGCGGCTTCGGTTATCACATCTTCCAGCGCCACTTTTTTGGTGGCAGCGCTTGTCCCGGTTTCAATGAGGTCAATCTGATAAGTATCGTCACCTGCACCACCAATGAGGGTATCCACGCCATCAAGGCCATCTAGCGTGTTGTTGCCTGCATTGCCGGTAATGGTGTTTTTAAGGCTGTTGCCTATGCCTTCGAGCGCAGCTATACCGCCGTTGGTGGTGCCGTCAGTGAGGGTTAGGTTCTCAACGTTTGCTGCATCCTCAAGGCTGAAAGAAACACTGGCTCTAACCAGGTCAGTACCTTCATTCGACAACTCAATCACGTTCTCACTGGCGAAATTCACCACATAAGTATCATTGCCTTTGCCACCGACCATGGTATCGAAACCACCTTGGCCATCGAGGATATTGTTACCTGTGTTACCGGTCAGTAGATTATTAGCGGCATTGCCAGTTGCGTTGGTATTGCCCGTGCCGGTCAGGGTCAGGTGTTCCAAGTCTTCGTCGGTGAGGGTATAGCTGATGGCTGCTTTAACCAGATCAATCCCTTCATCAAAGCCCTCATTAATCACATCGCCTGCCACGTCGACTACAAAGGTGTCATCGCCTGTACCGCCGGTCATGGTGTCGATACCAGTGCCCCCATCGAGCACATCATCCCCATCGCCACCATTGAGTGTATTGGCTGCGGCATTGCCGATGAAGGTGTTGTTGGCATTGTTCCCGAGGAAGTTAAACTTGCTTGAACCTGTGGCCGAAGCATCAATGTTCTCGATATTGGCAAACTCGGTGTTGAGATCAAAAGTTTTGAAGTTGGTGAGGGTGGCTGTGCCACGCAGTTTAATGGTGTCAGCGCCGCTACCATTGGTTTCGATAACGGTATCGTCAAAGGCAGCCAGCGTGGTCACGCCTGAGGCTGTCACGGTTTTAAGGTCTAGCAGATAGGTGTCATCTCCTTCGCCGCCTTTTAGCGTATCTTGGCCAGCGGCACCGTCCAGAATGTTGGCTGCATCGTTACCAGTGAGAATATTCAGACTACTGTTACCAGTCAGATGCAGTTTGGTGTTGCCAGTGAGTGATACATCCAGATGTTCAAGGTTGGCGGCCAGGGTCAGGGTAGTGGCATTAAGATGGTTAAAGTCACCTACCAGCTTGACGGTATCATTACCTGCATTAGCGGCTTCGGTTATCACATCTTCCAGCGCCACTTTTTTGGTGGCAGCGCTTGTCCCGGTTTCAATGAGGTCAATCTGATAAGTATCGTCACCTGCACCACCAATGAGGGTATCCACGCCATCAAGGCCATCTAGCGTGTTGTTGCCTGCATTGCCGGTAATGGTGTTTTTAAGGCTGTTGCCTATGCCTTCGAGCGCAGCTATACCGCCGTTTGTGGTGCCATCGGTGAGGATTAAGTTCTCAACATTTGCTATATTCTCAAGGCTGTAAGACACACTGGCTTTGACCAGGTCAGTACCTTCGTTCGCCAATTCAGTGATGCTATCCTCAATATTATCCACAAGGTAGGTATCATTGCCTTTACCACCCGCCATGGTGTCAATACCGCTACCACCATCCAGCGTATCGTTGCCTGCGCCGCCGAAGAGGGTGTCATCACCGCTACCAGCCTGAATGTTATCGTTACCACTCAGATTTTGATTGATATAAGACAGGAAATCTTCCAGATCATCGTGGCTACTCGAGTCCATTAGTCTGTCAATCATGACTGCATTTAATGACGTTTGCTCGACATTAATCAGGTTGCCGGTATCATCAGAAATAAACAGACTTGTGACTGTGCCCGTAGTCAGATTAAAGTCAGCGTCTAAAGTCACATTGCCTTTGAGCGAGATGGTGTAACCATCGTTGATCACTTTAATGTAGCTAACTGTACCGCCTGTGGGCTCTGCGGTAACAGGGTCGATACCAAAGCTGCCAGTGAGTTCAAATCGTTGATTCGCACTCAGCGAGACGTATTGTATGGAAGTAAATTTGCCTGAATAGACTTCAGTATCATAGTTATAGGATATATTGCCTGCAAACTTCAGATTGACATTACTGTTACTCAACTCAAATAAACTGATCGTAATAAAAGAGGCATCATCAATAAAATGATTGCCCTTAATGTTAAAACTATAACCATCGTAAGTAGTGCCTTTAATTTGAGTGTTTGTAGCAATTTCATAGTCTGCAAAGTAGGGGTCAAAGTTGTAAATCAACGACTCAATTCCAGAGGTGGAGGTATCTATGCTGGCTTCAATTTTGGAAAGTGAAAGCGTATTTAAATTGTTATATTGAAGTTTCATTGATTGGCCTCCCCGCCGAAGATGTTAATTTTAAAAGCGGTACGAAAAATAAATTAAAATTTTATTACAATCGTCATATAAGTCCTTTTAAAAACCATACACAATGATTTTATGAAATTTGACTTTAGATGCGAGAATTATCAATTAAATCATACATGAAAATTCTCTGATTATTTTTGTGTACGCTTTCCAACTTTAAAGTGTGTTTATGTATTTGTGATGAAGGAAAAATAATGGAGAAAATATTGGCCGCAGTGGCAACCTGGATCATGTCGGTGATTTCAACCATGGGCTATGGCGGTATTGTGCTGCTCATGGCCATCGAATCGGCTTGTATCCCCTTACCCTCGGAAATCATTATGCCGTTTGCTGGCTTTTTGGTCAGCAAGGGTGAGATGACGCTGTGGGGCATTGCACTGGCGGGTGCTATCGGCTGTGTGGTGGGTTCAATTCCGGCCTATTACGTCGGAATGTACGGTGGTAGGCCGTTGGCTGAAAAATTTGGCAAATATGTGCTCATCAGTAAAAAAGATCTCGACATGGCAGACCGCTGGTTTGCCAGCTATGGTG
>CAYYBN010000104.1:0-6565 GCA_964470225.1 uncultured Methylotenera sp.
GAATTGTGCCACGTCATGACCGCTGGAGGTAAATGAGCCGAACAGTTCTACCATACCAATGACCGTTCCAAGCAAACCCAGTAGTGGTGAAACGGTGGCAATTGTGCCTAGTGTAGGCAGGTAACGTTCCAGTTTATGGGCTACGGCACGGCCAGTTTCTTCAATGGCTTCTTTAGTGACTTCGCGAGAATGGGCAGCATTGGCTAACGCACTGGCAAATACTTGCCCCAACAGTGAATGGGCTTCGAGTCGGCTTAGCGTTTCTTTGCTAATGCCGCCCTGCTTGAGCCAATTTTGCACTTCTGGCAACAACATGTCTGGAGTGACCACCGAGGGACGCAAGGCCCAAGCACGCTCGACGATGATAGCCAAGGCAATCACCGAAGCGATAATCAACGGCCAAATTGGCCAACCGGCCGCTACAATAATCTCCCACACAGCAAACACTCCCGTTCTTCAAAAACATCCGCTACTTTAGCGTTAACTCAGGCACAGGGCAAGTTTTAACCGGCATCACTTTGTATCACCAAGGTGCTTTCCCAATAATGCGGGTCTTGCTGACGCCAGGCCCTGACGCGTGGTTGCTGGCCGGCTAAAAAGTCTAGCAAGATGGCGCCATGCTGGTCAGAGCGGTAAATCTGGGTGTGGATATGGGCATAACGATTCAATACGTCGGCTTTGGGGTGTCCAAAACGGTTACGGTAACCCACACTGGCAATGGCGATTTGTGGCCTGACCGCCTGCAAAAAGGCTAAACTGGAGGAGGTTTTACTGCCATGATGTGGCATGGTCATTGCCGTGGCCGCCAGCTTTTCCGGTTGCGCAAGCAAGCGTTGCTCGGCTGCCTGCTCAATATCGCCGGTGAGTAACAAACTACCATGGGCAGAGCGCACCCTCAGCACACAACTGCGGTCGTTATCTTTAGTAGCCGGGTCAGCATCCGTCAGCGGAGACAACAGTTCAAAATCGACGCCATCCCAGCGCCAGTGCTGACCACTGAGGCAAGTTTGTCGCGGCATCATCGGCTGACCCGTATGTAAAGCCAATTGCTGAAACAGGCTGGCATTGGCTGTCAATGAACTCAGTAAACGCCCGGCAGGCACCTCGGCCAGTACCGAAGCCATGCCACCTGCATGGTCGTTATCGTCATGTGACACCACAGCCACATCCAGATTTTGGATGCCCAGATGGCGCAAATATGGCAATACAATCCGCTGTCCGGCATCGCCGCCCTGATGGTAAGCGGGTCCAGCGTCATATAAAAGTTGATGATGGGCGGTACGTATCAGCACACTCAGCCCTTGCCCGACATCAAGCACCGTGGCCTGCATTTGCCCGCTTTGCAGCCCGCTGGTCACCGGGAGCAGCAAGGGCAAACAACATACCACCCCGCTGGCACGCATCGGCCAGCCGCGTGGCATCAACATGACAGTAACCCCCAACATGGCCAACAGCCATGACAATGCCGAGGGTGTGGCCTGCGTCCATACCGACCACGGCCACACAGCCAGCAGTTGCAAACCTTGCAGCAGCCAACTGGCCAGTTGACCCGCCATATGTAGCAAGGCATCCCAGGGCAACAAGGCACCGGCAATCGATAACGGTACCAGCACCAGACTCACCAGCGGGATGGCCAGCAAATTGGCCAATGGCGCGACCACAGAGACCTGATTAAACATGAGTAATAGCACCGGCATGAAGGCGCAAGTCATTACCCATTGCGCCTGCAAGGCGGCACGCCAACCACTGACAGGCTGCAAACGTCCCCCTAGCGCCATGGCCAGCACGGCCACCGCACCGAATGACAGCCAGAAGCCGGGCGCAAGTACTGCCCATGGATCAACGATTAATACCACGATACATGCCACACTCAGCACCCAGCCAAATGGCCATTGTTGTTTACATGCCATCAAGCCCGCCATGGTCAAACACATAAACAAGGTGCGTTGGGTGGGAATGGAAAAGCCAGCCAACAGCGAATAAGCGGTGGCGACCACAGCTCCCGCCAACAAGCCGGCCTGGCGTGACGGCAGGCGCAAACCCAGTGTTGGCCACAGCCACCACATCCCCTGTACACAGAGGTAGGCCAGTGCCGCCAGCATGGTGATATGCACTCCGGAAATGCTGACCAAATGGTTCACCCCTGCACGCAAGAACAGTTGCCAGTCAGCCGGGCTTAACTGGCTGTCATCGCCTATTACCAGTGCGCGCACCAGTGCACTTTCACGCCCTGAGCCTAGCACTTGTGTGATGCGCGCGGCCACCGCCGCACGGCCATATGATAGCCAAGCCAGCGGATGCCCGGCCAGACCGGTTAGGCGCTGCATGCCCGCCTTGGTGACGATGCTGCCACTGGCCCCCACTTGATGCGCCAAGCTCCACGCCGCCACATCAAAGCCATGCGGATTGCGGTTAGCATGGGGTCGCTTGAGCCGCACACTGCATCGCCAGCGCTCCCCAGCGCGCAGTCGCGGCCCAGTCGCAGCTGCTGCAATGGCCTCGCTGGCGGTAGATATGGCTAACTCAGCGCTGGCCGGTTTACGTATCGCTGGAAAAACCTGCGCATAAACATGCAGGCGCACGCGTGCGGGCATGGCACACCGTGGTTGCAGGCTGCGCTCAATCAACGCATCAATATGCTGACCAAAGCGGTCGTATTGCGGTACGCCGATAATTAATAACTGCACCGGCAGCACCTGCCCCTCGCAGGCAACTGGTAAGGCCTGCTGAAGCCGCCAGTAGGCCCTCACTTGCGCCCAGCCAAAGCCCAGCATGGCGATCAGTAGCCATAGGCTGATCTGCGCAAAAAAACGTTGTCGCCATGGGCTATGGTCAAGCGAAAGGGATTTTTTTGGTGATGACCAGTGAAATAGAGCGGTCCAGGCATCGCGCCAAGTGGGTGGTACCATCCCGCCAGCGGCTAGCCAACCGACCAACCCGCAGAGGCACAGCCAAAGCAGCCACACCCCTGTAGACCAAAGCACGGCCTGTTGCTGAAACAGCCAACAACCGAACAGCAAACTCAGGGCGGCGCTCGGCATGGCACAAGCCGTTAAACAGGGGGGGCAGAAGCAACTTGTACTGGTTGCAGCTGGCCGTCACGCAAGCTGTATTGTTTGTCCATACGCGCAGCCAGCTCCAGGTCATGCGTGACCACGACCAGAGCTGTGCCCTGTTCGGCCTGTATATTCAGCAGCAGTTCAAACACCTGCGCCGCAGTTTGCCGGTCCAGATTACCAGTCGGCTCATCGGCCAACAGGCAGCGTGGTTGCGTGACCAGCGCCCTGGCCAACGCTGCGCGCTGCCGTTCGCCACCGGACAGTTCGCCCGGCGTGTGTGCCAGCCGGTGTGACATGCCCACCAAACGCAGATAATGGCTGGCTTGTTCCAATGCTTGCCGGCGCGGCATACGGCGAATCAACAATGGCATGGCCACGTTTTCCAGCGCCGAGAATTCTGGGAGCAAATGGTGAAACTGATACACAAACCCTAGGTACTGGTTGCGCATGGCGCTGCGTTCATTTTCGGATAACTGTTGCAATGGCCGCCCCAGCCAACTGACTTCGCCTGCACTGGCGGCATCCAACCCACCTAGTAAATGCAATAGCGTACTTTTGCCACTGCCCGATGCGCCAACAATCGCCACATGCTCATGCGCACTGACCGTCAGCGAAACGCCGGAAAGCACCGAGGTATCTAGTCCGGGGTAGTGTTTGGTCAAGCCCTGGCATTGCAACACCACTTGTGACTGGGTTGTGAATTTATTCATAGCGCAAGGCCTCCGCCGGGTTCAAGCTGGCCGCGCGTCCACTTGGGTATAAGGTCGCCAGCAAACTCAGCACTAGCGACAAACCGACAATACTGCTCACATCCGACCATATGAGTTTAGAAGGCAAGTCACTGATGTAATACACATCTTTGGCTAGAAACTGCACATGCAAGGTTCGCTCTATCCAAGGCACCACGGTTTCAATGTTTAAAGCCAGAATGACACCCAATATTGCGCCAGTCAGCGTGCCGATGATTCCAATCATGGCCCCTTGCACCACAAAAATACGGCGTATGGAGGCGGGTGTCGCCCCCATGGTACGCAAGATGGCAATGTCGGCGCGTTTGTCGGTCACGGCCATCACCAGCGTAGAGACGATATTGAAGGCAGCCACAGCGACAATCAGGGCCAGAATAATAAACATGACGCGTTTTTCCAGCTGGATGGCTTTAAAAAAATTGGCATGCTGCTGGGTCCAGTCACTGACCACCACCTCGGCACCCAAGTGCTGCGCTAACTGACGACTCACGCGATCAGCCTGAAACAAATCGCCCAGTTTTAGGCGCAAACCGGATACCTGACTGCCCAGTCGGTACAGCTTGGCGGCATCTTCCAGATGGATAAGTGCCAGCCCGGCATCATATTCATACATGCCTACCTGAAAAATACCTGAAACCGTGAACTGTCGAATGCGCGGCACCAGTCCAGCTGGGGTCACCTGACCCTGCGGCGCCATCAGCACCACTTTGTCGCCCACCGTGACCCCCAGCGCCTGCGCCAGGTCAGCACCCAGCACAATATTAAATTCATCTGCCACCAGTGAGGAGAGTTTACCCAACTGCATTTGCCCGGCCAGATCGGATACCATGGCTTCCTGTGCAGGTAACACACCACGGATTAACACCCCTTGAACCGCCTGGTCATAAGTCAGCATGCCTTGTGCCATGACATAGGGCGCCACACCTTCGACTGGACTATCTAGCACCTTGGCCGGTAGTTGCTGTATGCGATTTTGCAAGCCTTGCCAGTCAGCCAGACCAGCATCGTAACCATGCACCTCAATGTGAGACGCCACCCCTAGAATGCGCTGGCGCAATTCAGCTTGAAAGCCGTTCATCACTGAAAGCACCACAATCAAGGCCATCACACCTAGTGCAATGCCTATCATACTGGTCAGTGAAATAAACGAAATGAAATGGTTGTTGCGTTTGGCGCGCGTATAACGCCAGCCTATCCACAATTCATATTGCAGTCGTTCAAACAGAGACTGCGCAACACCGGGTAACAAGAGAGGTTTCATGCGGGCATCTTAACAGTTTTAAGCAAATTTGCGCAAAACCGACTTGCGCACAGCTAAAGAGCATTCAATAGCAACGCACCATTCCGACATGGGTGTACTCAGTCAGATTGACACCGCATCATCATGTGTATAAAGCACACAACTTAACTGGACTTATCATGGCTTTGACCATGCCTTTACAATTCAGTGCGGCATGGGTTGAATCAACGCTACAGCCCCCTCGGGATGGGGTAAGCACAGTTGAGCGGTGACAATTTGCGTCAACTTTTGGCCTATGTGAGAACCTCTGTCATCAGACCATACGAATTAGGCCAGCGCCTGATGGCTTGCAATCAAACAACACACCCCTCGGGTTTTCAGGCAGTGGCGCCAAGCTGGGCGTATCAATACAGGCAGCAGCGTTGTGCCTTGAGATTCAGTGTGCATATGCTCCGCTAGGGCAATACTCGCAGGACCAGCCAGAGGTGTTATCAGGCGCGCCCTGTGTGTGTTGTTTCAGGTAAGCCTGATTACGAGCGATAATCGGCGTTAATCTTCACGTAATCGTAAGAAAAGTCACAGGTCCACACCGTGGCAGTGGCATTACCGCGGTTTAACACCACGCGGACCAAAATATCGCTTTCCTGCATCACGGCTGCGCCATCGGCTTCTACATAGCTAGCGGCGCGACCGCCTTTTTCGGCGACCAGTACATTGCCCAGATACAACTGCATGCTGTTGACATCCAGATCATCAATACCCGCATAGCCGATGGCAGCCAGAATACGGCCCAGGATAGGGTCAGAAGATACGAAGGCGGTTTTAATCAGCGGTGAGTGGGCAATGGCATAGGCGACCTTACGGCATTCATCGCTTTCTTTGCCTGACTCGACTTGGATGGTCATGAACTTGGTAGCACCCTCGCCATCGCGCACAATGGCTTGCGCCAGTTCAATCGCCACTTCGGTGAGCGCATCGCGCACCTTGATAAAGTCGGTACTTTGTTCAGTAATGGCTGCATTACCGGCAGCGCCGGTCGCCATCAGAATCAGGCTGTCGTTGGTGCTGGTATCGCCATCCACGGTAATGCAGTTAAATGATTGATTGACGGCATATTGAATGATGCTGTCCAGCGCGGTTTGGGCAATGGCCGCATCGGTGGCGATATAGCCCAGCATGGTGGCCATGTTGGGATGAATCATGCCCGACCCTTTGCTGATGCCGGTGATGGTGATGGTCTTGCCATCTATGCTCAGTTGACGCGAGGTGCCTTTGGCCACAATGTCGGTGGTCATGATGGCTTCGGCGGCGTTTAGCCAGTTATCGGCTTGCAGGTTACTTACCGCTTGCGGAATACCAGGCAACAGACGCTCCATCGGCAAGGTTTCCAGAATCACACCAGTAGAAAACGGCAACACCTGCTGCGGACTCAGGTTTAGCGCCTGCGCCACGGCGATGCAACTGGCGCGCGCATCATCCAGCCCCTGCTGTCCGGTGCCCGCATTGGCACAGCCGGT
>CAYYBN010000105.1:0-4688 GCA_964470225.1 uncultured Methylotenera sp.
CGTTTCCTTATTGAACTCAGGCACGGTCTCAAGTTATGTAAATACATTTTCATTGTCTGCTGGCGCTTACTACTTCAAGCTTACTGGTACACCAACCGGAAGTGCAGGCGGTAAATATGATTACAACATTACTATTGCAAATGTGACGCCTGTCCCTGAAGCGAACGTTGTATTTATGTGGGTATTGGGTGTATTGACTGTTGGAATGCTTTATAACCGTCAACGTAACAGATTTACTGTTTAATCACTCGTCAAGTAGGGTCATCACCTGCTGGATTCTGTATATCGCTTCTTTGCTTTCCTGCAAGGATGCCACTAAAGCCATACGGATAAAACCTTTTCCTGGGTTGTATCCGTGTGATTCCCTCGCCAAGTAAGATCCAGGTAATACGGTTAGATGACACGTACTATATAGCTTTTTAGCAACCTCTGTGTCATCCGCGCCAGTGTTAATCCACAAATAAAAGGCAGCATCCGGCAGTTGTGTGGTTGGCCAAACCTGTTGCAGTAATGGGGTAACTGTTGCAAATTTTTCCGCATACAGTCTGCGGTTTTCAATCACATGCTGTTCGTCCTGCCATGCGGCAATACTGGCCGCTTGTACGGCCGGACTCATGGCGCAACCATGGTAAGTACGGTACAAAGCGAACTTCGCGATAATATTGGCATCCCCCGCGACAAAGCCCGAGCGCATGCCTGGTACATTGGAACGTTTGGACAGTGAACTGAACATGACAATGCGCTCGTTACTGCGACCCAGTAAGTGTGCCGCTTGCAAGGCGCCAATGGGGGGGTGCGCTTCGTCAAAATAGATTTCCGAATAGCATTCATCCGAAGCCAACACAAAGCCATACTGGTCGGATAAAGCGAAAAGCGTTTTCCAGTCATCCAGAGTCATGACTTTTCCAGATGGATTTCCAGGGTTACAGACATACACCAGTTGCGTGCGGTTTAAAATATCGACAGGCACTTGGGTGACATCCATCACAAAGTCATTGTCCGGTGTGGTGTTGATAAAGTAGGGCATGGCCCCCGCCAAGAAAGCCGCACCTTCATAAATCTGGTAAAACGGGTTAGGTGAAATCACGACCGGCTGCTCGTTGCGCGTGTGGTCTATCACGGCCTGGGCAAAGGCAAACAGGGCTTCGCGGCTACCGTTGACCGGCAAAATGGCCGTGTCGATATTCAGTGCTGGAATCTGATAACGGCGTTGTAGCCACTGGTTGATCGCCTCACGCAAGGCCGGGATGCCGATTGTGGTAGGATAGCTGGCTAACCCACCCAGATTGTGGATCAACGCATCACTGATTAGCGCGGGTGTCGCGTGTTTGGGTTCACCAATCGATAGGTTAATGGGCGCCAAATCGGGATTGGGGGTCAGCCCCTCAAACAAGTCGCGCAGACGTTGGAACGGATAAGGCTGGAGTAGATTCAAATGTGGATTCATAACTGCGTATTATAGTGAGCCTGATGTTAAAACCAAACGCAAATGCACAAAAAAAGTTAGCCATGGGCGGCCTGTTAGATGGCGCCATCTGTTGGGGGGTAATGTGGTATCCCTATCGCTTACTCAATGAAAGTGGTATTGCTGGCGCGCCTGCCAGCTTTAACAGCTATGTCATCGCCATTGCCATCGGCGGTATATTGTATTTTCGCCGCTATCGCCAGATCAGCCAGATTCCACGCTCGGCCTACTGGCTTTGCCTGATCGCTGGCTGGACCAATCTGAGTTATGTGCTGGCCGTCATCGACGGTGAGGTCATGCGCGTCATGCTGCTCTTTTATCTGTCACCGTTATGGACCTTATTGCTAGCACGCGTCTGGCTCAAAGAGCGCTGGCATCCACCACAATTGCTGGCGATTGCGTTGTCACTGCTCGGTGCTTGGCTGATGCTGACTGAAGCCAAGCCGATGTTCCCCCTGCCACAATCTTCTTCAGACTGGCTGGCTTTGTCCGCGGGGATTGGCTTTTCCATAACTAATGTGATGACGCGGTTTTCTACCCATTTGAGTGTCGCCGCCAAGTCCATGCTGGTGTGGGTTGGCGTGGCGCTAATGTCGGTGGTGGTCATGGCTTGGCAACAGACTTTACCAGTTTTTCCGCAGACCTTCAGTCTATTACAGCCAACTACTTTAGCTCTGCTCTTGTTGGTCGCCATTCTGCTGGTCACTGCCACGGTATTTGTGCAGTATGGTGTAACCAAAATTCCGGCCATACAGGCCTCAGTATTGTTTATGTTTGAACTGATTGTTGCAGCCGTTGCTGCTTATGTATTGGCCCATGAACAGATGTCGCTGGCAGAACTGCTGGGTGGCTTGAGCATCGTACTGGCTGGGCTGGTCTCTGTGATGGCGCCTGCGGCTCAGGAACCGTCGGTCTCGGGCAAGGCTGTCTCTAATAGTTGAATATAAGCCTGTTCCAGTTGCTGGCAAAATGCCTGCGGGTTAAATAAGTTATCGCGCTCGGCCAATATCTGCGACCGTAATGCCTGCAAGGCCTCGGGGTTATTGGCCAGCGTCAGGGCTTTTTCCACATAGGCTGCCGGGCTGTGGCAAATCAGCTCAGGTACTTGTAGACGTTGCAACAGGCTGGCGGTGACGCGCGCCGGGAAGGTATCACCGATCAGGGTCAGTATTGGTACGCCTAGCCACAGAGCGTCACTGGCGGTGGTATGCGCATTGTAAGGCAGGGTGTCCAGCATCAAATCCGCATGCGCTTGTCTGGCTATGTGGCGTGCATGCGCGGTTCTGGGAGCAAAAATCAGCCGCTCCGCAGCAATGCCGGCATTGACTGCGGCTTGACGAAGGTTAACCACTGCCCAGCGATTGCTCTCAAGCAACCACAATACACTTTGAGGCACGGCCTGTAGTAACTGCATCCATAAACCAAACATCTCGGCAGTGATTTTAAAACTCTGGTTAAAGTTGCAGAATACAAAGCCTTCTACAGGTAACCCGTGGTCAGCACGGCTGCCAGCTTTTGCCTGTGACCGACTGGCATTGTTGGGTTGATAACATGGCAGTATCAACGGCTGCTCGGCCAGATTGGGCAATTGCAGGCTGCTATCCACAATAATCGCGTCAAACAATGGCCGCCCATGCAAGTAACCCATGCTGCCGGGATAGCCCAACCAGTTGATATGGCGGCGTGCCGGTTGGTAGGCGACAATGCCGCAACGGCTGTGTTGGGTATAGCCGGTTAAATCAATCAAAATATCAATGTTTTGCTCACGCATATGGGCGGCGACAGCGGCATCGGTCATGCCTGCAATCTCTAGCCAATGGTCTGCCGCCTGTTTAAAGGCCTGCTGTTCGGCGGAGTCCTCTGACTGGGCTTGGCTGAATAGATACACTTCAAACTGGGGTCGGTGATGGCTGGCCAAGACCTCGGTCACCAGATAGGCCAGCGGATGGCGACGGAAATCCGCAGACAGATAGGCGAGACGGATACGCGCGTGGCGTTTGTCAACCGCAGCTGTCGCAGTATTCAACCTTGGCAAAGGTTGAATATGCCCATAGTGTTGTTGCGCCCACAGGCTAGCACAGCGGGCTTGTTCTGCATCGGTAGTGCCTGGCATGGCGAGAAAGGCAAACGGTGGCAGAGTGACATGGTCTTGCTGCAGGGCCGATCTCACATCAGCAATCGCGGTTTCTAACCCGGCCCAATCGGCCATGTGCTGTTTTTGGTGTATCCAATGTACTTTGGCATGCATCAACTGCGGGTTGCGTTGCAGGGCTTGCTCATAGGCTACGCAGGCCAGCGCCAGTTCGGCCTGTTCGCGATAGGCGTTACCCAGATTGTTATAAAAATCGGCATCGTTGGGCTGCAAGCGTATGGCCAGCCGATAATGCTCAATTGCCGCCACGATTTGCCCAAGTTTACGCAGACTGTTGGCCAGGTTGTAATGTACATCGGCCTGTTGCGCATCCTGTTGCAGCGAACTGCGGAAATAAGCCACGGCCTGTGTTTCCTGACCCTGTTGACTGGCGCAATTACCCAGTTGCATGAGGATTTGCGGGTGCCCCGGTGCTAACTTGAGTGCCGCTTTCAATGCAGCTTCTGCCTGCGCGCTTTGTTTCGCCTGTAACAAGGCACGGCCTAACTCATAATGCAGGCCCGGGTCTTTAGGCTGGCGTGCCAGTTGCTGCTGTAACTGCTGGATGCGGGCGTTAATGGCACTTGGTATTGCAACGGTCATGGCTGCTGCCCTTGTTGCGGCCATTGTTGAGTGGGTTGAGTGGGTTGAGTGGGTTGAGTGGGTTGAGTGGGTTGAAAAGGTTGCCACAGCGATTTCCAGCCCAATTGTTTGAATAGATGACGTTGCGGATGCAAGCCATGCCAGAAGCTGTCTTCGCTGGCCGCAGGCAGTGACCAGCCCAATGGCTCACACACGCGTCTGGCCAGCAGCGCGGCGCAATAGGGTGCCGTCAGCAGGCCCTTGCTGCCATGGCCTACATGTGCGTATAGGCTTTGTGCTGGCGGTAATTGAGTGTGGTTTGCTGGTGTGTGTGGCAATGTCTGCCAATGGCTGGCGTTCAACACTGGGCCCACATACGGCACATAGTCTGGTGTGCCGCAGCGCAGGGAAGCTCGGGCATAACTGACTTGTAAGGTATCAGCCGTCGCAAATTGTGGGCTCAGTGTGGTCAGCATCCGTAGATTGGCCTGATTATCACTGTCACGAATA
>CAYYBN010000105.1:4698-6556 GCA_964470225.1 uncultured Methylotenera sp.
CAAGCGTATGTTCCGGGCCATGGTTGCCCGTATGTGCCGGTGTCAGATAACCATCGCCGCAAAGGACAGTGTTCAAGCCTTGCATGTCGGGGTGTGTTGGGATTTTGGCCATTTGCCCGCGTACCGGATTGAGTGACATACCGCTGTCGGGCAAGAGTTGTCTGGCATCAGCAGCGGTACACACGATCACAGCTGCAAAACCAGACTGCGAGCTGTCATCGGCAAAGGTCAGTTGCCATTGTGGCTTGTTGTCAGGCGCAGCAGCATGGGTCAGACTAATCACAGAATGGGCCAACTTGAGCTGGATATGTGCATGCTGCAACATACGTTGGCAGGCGGCTTGTGGATTGACCCAGCCGCCATCGGCAAACCACAGGCTGTCATGAGCGATGGGAACACCGGCGATGGCACTGGCTTGAGCTGCCGACATTTGTTGAAACAAACCCAAATCAGCATAACGACGGCTTACCTTGTGTACCCGTTTAAGTTCACGCGGACTGCCGCCCAGTTGTAAGACGCCGCAGGTATCAAAATCGTCTCCTGATAAGCCGAGTGAGCGGTAATGTCGCAAGCTATAACTGTAGGCACGTAAGGCCAGTTGGTCATTCAATGCTTTTTCGGCATTGAGTCTGGGGTAGAGCATGCCGCGCGGATTGCCGGATGCGCCGCTGGCAATGTCGCCGGCCCGCTCAAACACGGTTACCTGACAGCCCAGTTGCGCCAGCTGCCAGGCGGTACTACACCCGGCGATTCCTGCACCTATGACTGCAATATGCGGCCGCTGCGTTACAGATTGCGGTTGTAGGCTGATGGCTGATACTGGGTAGACCCCACACAGCATTTCGCGTTTGCGGCCGTAGCCAGCCACTTTTTGTACCTGAAAGCCAGCCGCTTGCAGGCCGCGTTTGACCATGCCAGCACTGGTAAATGTGGCAAATGTGGTACCTGACTTGGCTGTACGTGCCATGGTCGTAAACAGCGCAGACTGCCACATTTCCGGATTCTTCGACGGCGCAAAACCATCGAGAAACCAGGCATCGACCGGCATCTGCAGTTGCGGCAGGCATTCGGCCACATCGCCGATATACAGATACAAGCTGGCCCTGAATTGTGGCAGCTCCAGCAGATTAACTCCTGGTTGTAATAGACAGTATTGCGCGCACAGTGCCTGACTGATGTCAGCCAAGGCAGGAAAGTGCTGATGGGCGCGCTGCAAGGCATCGGGGCTAAAGGGGGCGATTTCGATGCTGACGATATGCAAATGCGTAGATGGCGGAGCAGTCTCACGCCAGCACGCCAGTGCGGCCAGTATATTTAGGCCGCTACCAAAACCAGTTTCGACAATCGTGAAGTGTGTAGGCTGGTCAGCAGGCAAGGCTTGCCAGCGGTCGGCCAATTGGTTGTGCTGCAAAAACACATGTTGCGTCTCTGCCAGCCCATGTTGCGGGTCATCCGGGCTGACAGAAAAGTAGGTATCACCAAAATGAGGGGAGTAGGGCAGGCCATCGCGCCACTCCAAAACTGCCTGTGTTTTCATGGCGCTAAGTGTAGCATGGAGCCATCGGTCAAACAGGGGTCTGACAACTCAATGCATGGCTGTGTCGGACACGCGCGCCAATGGTTTGGCCAGCAGCAGATGAACATCACCCAAGGCACATTCGGCAAATCCCCCCTCGCAGTAGCTCAGGTAGAAATCCCACATGCGAATAAAAGCAGGGCTATAGCCTAATGCCTGCACTTGTTCAAGTTTGGCAAAGAAATTCTCTCGCCAGAGGCGCAGTGTGGTGGCATAGTGCGGCCCAATGTCTTCAAGGTCAATCAATCGCAAGTCGCTGCTACGGGTCATGCTATTGAGCAT
>CAYYBN010000106.1:0-6450 GCA_964470225.1 uncultured Methylotenera sp.
CACAGTATCACCTCTGACTCTGACCTCATGGCGCGCAGTCAGGTTGACGCCTTTTAACATGAAGTCACCTGAACCGGGATTTTTTCACCAAAATATCAATATGTTAGATTATCTCATGTATTTATAATCTATTTGAATTTAGCCTAAATCGGGTCAATTGTACTTTAGTACAATATATGCAAAGCCTAAAGCCTTGTTTAATACAAACACCTGTTGGACATTTATTAATAATCTGAGATAAAAACTAACAGGCCAAGTGGCGGAAACAGCCATTTAACTGTTATGCCACTGGTGCTACCACAAGTGTTTCACATATAAATTTTAGGAGAGTTTAAAATGGCAATTCAAGAATTGAACAAAGTAGAGATCGAAGCTGTTTCTGGCGGCTTGCTAGGCCTGAACCTGACAGCCACACTGACAGGTCTGCCAGTGGTTGGTGGTTTATTGGGTGGCTTGCTGGGCACTGTAAACAGCTTGTTGTCTACTGTAAAAACCACTGTTGCATCCTTGCCTATCGTGGGCGGTTTGCTGGGTGGCTTGCTGACCACATTGCTGGCCTAAGCACGGCATCGCTTTACGAGCAAAAAACCCCGCATACGCGGGGTTTTTTGTTGCCCTATGCCGGCGATATTCACCCCGCTCAACATCAAGTACTTCTATTTCCATGACATGCGTTCAAGTGTGGCGTCTTTATCAATAAAATGGTGCTTCAGTGCGCCGCCCACATGCAGTATGAGGATCACAATCAACAGATTCACGCCAAACTCATGAAACTCGGCAAATTGCTCACGCAGGGGTTTGTTATCCACACCGTCTAACACATGGATACCAAACCAGTTGATTCCAAACTTACTATTCAGGGACATCAGCAAACCAGTCAAGGGAATAGCCACCATTAATAGGTACAGCGTGTGGTGTGCCGCCGTCGCCAACTTACGTTCCCAAGCTTGATAATTGGCCAGCAACGCAGGTGGCGTATGCGTGACGCGCCAGAGCACGCGTAGCAACACCAGCACAAACAAGCTTAGACCAATCGATTTGTGCAAGTTGAAATAAAACATACGCGGGCTACCGGGTTCAGCCAGCTGCCAGGTGTACAAACCCAAATCAAACAAATCAAAGGCGGCCTGTTTAGGTGCATCTTTGGGCAAATCAGTCATGTACCAGCCTAGGCCAACCATGACGACGATAATCAAGGCAGTTAGCCAGTGCAAAACACGGGCCACATTGGTGTAACGTTGCGTAGTAGTCATATCTTCTCCGTTTGTCGTGTGATGCACATCACATTGAGTTTCTTAATAAAATCGTTATCATGAGTTTTACTTCATGAAATGACCTCGCATGTTAACAAAAATTTTGCTGCAATGCGTTCTAATCCTTTACGCTTTGTCTATACAATCAGTGATGGCCGTTAATAACGACTTCACATTACGTCAAGTGACAGAGGGCGTATATGTACACAACGGCCAGCATTTGGACATCGATGATGGTTATCAGGGGGATATCTGCAATCTAGGTGTCGTTATCGGCACCGAGGCGATTGCCGTAATTGATAGCGGTGGAAGCAAACACACTGGTGAGCAACTGCTGACTGCCATTCGTAAAATCAGCGCGCTACCCATACGCTATGTCATCAACACCCACGTACATCCGGACCACACCTACGGCAATGCCGCGTTTAGCGAGGAGCATCCGCAGTTTGTCGGTCACGAAAAACTGGCTAACACCATGTTACTGCGCAAAGAACAGTATGAAAAACTAAATACGAGGCTGTTAGGTGAAGCGGGCAAAGCCAGCCTGACAATTACGCCAGACACGGTAGTCAAGCAACGCTTGACGCTGGAACTGGGTGGCCGCAGCCTTACCTTGCAAGCACATTCGGTGGCACATACCCATACCGACCTGTCAGTGCTGGACAGCAAAACCAACACGCTGTTTACCGGCGACCTGCTTTTTGCACAGCGCACACCCGTACTGGAAGGCGATATTAAGGGCCTGATCAATACGCTGGAAACGCTGAATCGGCAAACTTACGCGTTGGTGGTGCCTGGACACGGTCAGGAGAGCACCGACCAGAAAACAATTATAGGCAATGAATTACGTTATCTGAACGCCCTGCTGACAGACGTGCGTACCAGTATCAAAAAAGGCATAAGCATGGAGAAAACCATGGATACTGCTGCCGCTGGCGAGCAGAGCAAATGGTTACTATTTGACATCGCCAACCGCAGAAATGTGAATGTGATTTACCCACAACTGGAGTGGGAATAAGCCACACCTGTACCGTCGGCATAAGCGTTTAAAGGTATTTGCGACCTATGCTGGCCTGCTGTTTTAAACCGAAGTTAACCAGCCTGGGTGCAAATCCATTCAGCCAGGCAAAGAAGCTTTGCGGTTGGCCGATGAACAGCTCCTGTTTTTCATCTTTAAGTGCCTGCACAATTTGATAGGCCACGGCTTCTGGAGGATCAACTGCCTGACCTGAAGCCTGCCACATGGCATTGGTGCGGTCATCATTCATGGCGGTGGCAATCGCGCGTGGAGCGATGTAAGTAATACCGATGGCCGTATCACCCAGCTCGCGGCGCAAGGCCTGACTGAACCCATGCACGGCAAATTTGCTAGCGCAATAGGTAGCAAAATGTGGAAAAGCCAACGAGCCGAAGATAGAGCCCACAAAAACGATATGCCCGGCATTGCGTGCCTTAAAAGCTGCAATCAAGCCACGGCTGAGTTGCAGAGTGGCGGTGACATTGGTTTGTAATATCTGGGCAATTCGCTCGTCAGACTGGGTCTCAATGGCAGTAAAGTCAATCACACCAGCGTTGTTAATCAGCACGTCAATTTCACCGAGTGCCGCTATGGCTTTTTGTAGCAGCTGGGCGGCGCCTTCTGGCTGACCAAGATCAGCCTCAATGCAATGGACATTACTGCCTTGGGCGGATAGCTGTTGTCGCATGCGATGCAATTTGTCGGCGTCGCGCCCAACCAGACAAAGTGTGGCGCCTTCGGACAGTAGTCGCTGTGTCAATGCCTGACCTAATCCACCGGTGGCCCCAGTGAGCAATATTCTTTTATTGGCGAGTAGCATAGGTATCCTTGTTTAAATCACACCAGTTTGACTGGCAATATGGCGAAAAATATCGCCATACAAACGATAAAAACGATTGGCGGCATGCATAATCAGTTGCTGGTCTTCAGGCTTGGTAATCTGGTTCATCAGGCTTTCAAAAAAAGATACATGGCTAATATCCAGCGAACCATGTGAAAACAAATAACTAAAGGCTTTTTTAGGCAGTTTGAGCGCGGCCATCATCTGTTCTCCAGCTTGGGTGGCCACGGCCGTACTGGTCCCTTCTAGCACCAGTACCATGCCAAAAAAACCGACCGGATTCACACGGTATATCATGTCATAGGCATACGCCACCATCACTTCGGTGGCATGGCAAGCGGCACTCTCGGTATGTGTACTATGGCGCACCGCCTCCTTATCTCCACCCGCCTCTTCTATATCGTTGAGCACCCACTCCTGATGGCCCATTTCCTCTTCAATATATTCACCAATGGCCGTGCGTAGCCATTCATACTCGCCACTTAAGCGCCCACCACACGCCATCAGTAACGGGGTAGTGTGTTTGACATGGTGGTAGGCTTGCGTCAGAAAGGCACGGTAAGTCTCCAAGCTGATATTACCTTGCGCACCTTGTACAATCAGCGGCAAAGACATCAATTGCTGGCGTGCCTCGCTGGTCTCTGCCAATAGTTGTGTATAAAAACTCATGTTTTCTCCAAATAAAGTGCCTGCAATTGAACATGAAAAAACTCCCAGATGGCATCTCGTTTGATGCGTCCATTGGCAGTAACTTGCCCATTTTGCAGACTGAAAGGATGGGAAGCCAATACCCAGCGACCAATTTGCGCATAATCCGGCAAAACGGCATTACTGCGTGCGACCGCTTCGGCGACCTGCGTTTCACTGGCATGAGTGGCAGCAACAATCACCGCCACATTGTAAGGTCTGGCTTCACCAAAAACGCAGGCTTGCATGATCACCGCCCCATGACACAGCGTGCTTTCTACCCACTCTGGTGAAACGTTGCGACCAAAAGAAGTGATAAACATATTTTTTTTGCGGCCTATCAACGACCAGTAACCATCATCATCCACACGCGCCAGATCGCCACTGGGGATAAACCCCTCACCATCTGGCTCTATGCTTTGACAGGTTCCATCTGCCGAGGTGTACCCTAAAAATGTGTTGCCACGTAGCCACAATTCCCCATCTTGCGCCAGCTTCAGTTGCATGTGCGGTAACGGCTTGCCTATGCTGCCAAGCCGGTGTGCGCCCGGCTGATTCAGCGTGACCACTGACGCACATTCGGACAGGCCATAGCCCTCATACACTGGCAATGCGCACTCGGCAGCTTCAGCCAGTAAGGCTGGCGCTACCTTTGCACCGCCAACGGCGAGGAAACGCAGGTCAGTCAACTGCGGCAACCCCTGCTGCAAGGCCAACACCAGTGCACGTAACAGTTCCGGCAACAGAATTGCGGTATGTGCGCGGGATTGCTGCAAGCCTTGATGCAAGCGGGTGATATCAAAGCGGCTGCCAGTAAACCCAACCTTGACTGAGGGCAATACCACCACACAACCGCCTGCGAGCAAAGTGGCATAAACGCCAGCGACATTTTCCAGTAAAGTGGCCAGTGGCAGGACACAAAAATGGCGGTGACCGGGAGGTAACTGGGTCGCTTGCAACACCGAGGAAGCCACTTGTAGCATAGCTGGCGCACTGAGACAAACGCCCTTGGGCTGACCGGTGGTGCCGGAGGTATAAGTGATTTTGGCGATGCCAGGATCAATACGGCGTTTAACTGGCTGCAATCTGAACACGCTGACCTTAAAAGCAGCCAGCGTATATTCGTTCTCAGGGACAGCAGCGGCAAGCCAGGTATGAATGGCCTCGGGCTGATCTGTCAACACCAATTCCACCGCAGCATCCTGCAGAGCATGCTGTTTTTGCGCTGCGGAGAAAAAAGCCGGAATGGGGACATGTGTAATACCGGCAGCCAGCGCAGCCAGATCCCACACCACCCAGGCAGGCGTATTATCCAGCACCAAGGCCATCACACTGACCTGTTGTTGTTGCAGCCATCGCGTAGCCTCACGCACAGCGTCACGCAAGCCAGCATAATCCAACATGAGGCTGTCACTCTCGAGTGCAATGTGCTGCGGTCTGGCAACAGCGTGCTGATCAATCACCGTAATTAACAAAGGGGACCCAAATCAATTTGCATTAGGCAGCGCTATGATGCCTGCTGAGTCGGATAACACTTGCGTCAAGCGGCCTGAGGGAGCAATACCTACGGTTGAAACGCCACGGATGGCCACGATTTGCGGAATACGGTCATAGTATCGTCCCCATTTTGTCTGCTCTTCAAGTGGCAGTTTTGCAGGGTCAGCAATGGCCAACGGATAGGTGTCGCAACCGCCTTTGATCAAGCCGTTTTGCAAGCGGTGATGTGCGGTAGCTACCGCCCACTGCAAGCCTATGTCTAAAGTATGTCGAATAATGTACGTAATCAACAGCCCGGCATGTCTTGGATTGGCCACCGCTAGATTACCGATGCAAGTAATTTCATGGCGTTGGATTGCACAAGCAAAGTGACGGCTGAATAACTGCTCAATCGGCTCATCAATATATTGCTCTAGAAATAGCGGTTCTGTGGCGGCATTGCGCATGCCAAATGCTCCCAGCAACACCCCATGGGCATCGCGCAAGGCCACCAGTTCCGGCATGAAATGGCGAATATCCGCCGCATACGCCGACTTGAACACAGCAGCGATAAACGCCTCCACTTCCGCGCGGCAATTGGCGGTTGGTGACACTGTATGCAAGGTGATGTCAGGCGTTGAAGTCAGCATGGTTGGGCCTTGTTTGCGCACGGCATAGGCGGCGGGGGCTGCATATAACTGGGGTTCTAAATGGGTTTGCAACATGATCTCACTCTACTGTCAGGATGCCTTGTATTTAGCAACTAGCATGCCAGACATTTAACCTAATAAAATCAGCATCTTATACACGTTCATCTTTTCATAAGCTGCAATTGTTGCAGGATATAAGTTCTTCGACCCTGCAAAGTTTGCAGCCGTTCCCAGTGTCTGCGGTCTTTTAATATATCCCGAGTATTTGCAAACCACTGATTTAATAAGGCTATTACAAAAAGCCTCTACGGGCATCGGTGAGGCATATAGTTTGCTCATGAGTTAGGAGTTGAAATAGATAACCTGCCTCTGTCGTAGGTGAACCGTTAATGAGCCGACTTCCCAACTTACTGAAATTGCTACTGAAGATTACCTTTCCATGGACCGCACAAACCAGTCTAATCTGTATCGTTACATTGTGGATCACATTAACTGGCAACCATGCTCTTTTTAGCCACCTGATAC
>CAYYBN010000107.1:0-6443 GCA_964470225.1 uncultured Methylotenera sp.
TGATTGTAGTAGGCGAGCACCAGGCTATACAGCCAGTGTTTGAGCACATCGGCGTGGTTGCCGGCATGGAAGGCGTGACGATAACTGAGCATGGCGATTTTTTCTGAGATTGCGTATATTATAAATCACAACCTTCAGGCCTTACGCTGGTCTGATGCTTTACTTGAACCCGACCGAAAAGGGGACTGACAATTGCGCTACTACCAATGGCTGACTATGTTAATTCTTGCTCTGATGGCATTACCGCTGGTGGCATTGACTGACCCTGGCGAGCTGCCTGCCACCACTGCGGTGATGCCGGCCGCGGAGGCTGCGGTTAACCGTATGGACACTGACGGCGATGGCAAAATCAGTTTTGACGAATTTAAGGCTGCTCGCCTGAAACAAATCGAGCAGCAATTTCAGTTTCTCGATGTGAATCATGATGGTTATGTGGATGAGGTGGAAAAATCCCTGGCACTGGAAAAAGTCAAAAAACAACTGAAACAATTGCGTGAACAACGTAGTAAACCGAATTAATGATGACGATAAACACGACTTATAGCCGCTTGATACCTCACTGATATGACCACTCAACCACACACCAGCCCTGCAGAACTTACTGTCCATGCCCACGTGCAGTGCAATACATGTTGCGACCATGCGCACAATCACGCTGATCACCCTCACTCAGACCCGGTTCATGCCACACGTGATAATGTATTTTTCTGGCCCTTGGTATGGATTGCTGCATTCTCTTTGCTGGAACTGGCAGGCGGCATCTGGACGCATTCACTGGCCTTGCTGAGCGATGCCTGGCATATGCTGGCCGATGTATGTGCGTTGGCCTTAGCCATGTGGGCCTCGCGCTTGCCCGCCCATAATCCGCAAGCCGTTGCCCGCCAACGTTATGTTGCCATATTGAACGCGCTGGTCATGCTGGCAGTGACGCTATGGATGGTGGTGGAAGCCTTTCATCGTCTGCAGGCACCACGACCGGTGGCTGCACTGGGCATGATCCTCATCGCGGTGGTGGGTTTATTGGTTAACCTGTGGGTGGCCCGCCACATGCATCTGCAACAGCATGATAGCCACTCGCCACACGCGGGCCATGCGCATGCCAGCGCGATGAATTACCGTGCTGCTTTTTTGCATGTGCTGGGGGACTTACTTGGTTCACTGGTCGCGGTCATTGCTGGTGTGGTGATTTACATAACCGGCGAGACGCGGGTAGACCCGATATTGTCATGGCTGATTTCAGCCTTGCTATTATTCATGACTTTGCATTTGCTGCGGGATATTGTGCGCGGACAGAATGACGAACAGCAGGCTATCGCATCCGCACATGCGCATCACCACCATCATGATTCAACTCATCATCATCCCGATTAAATAATCAATCTTGGAAAGGAAGACACCATGCCTTACGTAAACGTCAAACTTGCTGGCTCGGTTAGCAAAGAGCAGAAAAAACAAATTGCCAAAGAAATTACCGAAACGTTACAAAAACATGCACATAAACCTGCCAACTACACCTATATCGTGTTTGAAGAAGTTGAATATGAGGATTGGGCCATCGGTGGCGAACTTTTAGGCTAGCCATACTATTTTTTGCACGTTTTTTATACATCGCAGGATGCTAACAGGTAAATTAAAGCCCAAATTCTCCTAGTATTTAATGATTTTACGCTATTGCCCAAGGTCGCTTTGTCGTTAAATTTTGATTCATCTATAAAGATACCTGCAATGAGTTTACGTTTTCGTTTGAATCTGTTGGTTACCATGCTGTCACTGGCGTTTTTGCTCGCGGCTGGTGTAGTGATGGTGCGTGATACCCGTGACAGCATACGCGAACGTGTCGAAGCAGCCATGCGGGTGACCGTGCAACTGCTGGATACGGTCATTGTCAGTTCCGCCATGAACCCCAGCCTTGGCCCTACCCATTATGTGTTGCAAGACTTTTTGCGTTCGCTGGGCTATGTACGTAGCAGCCATATCGAACTTTACGATTACGCCAATAATCCGTTGTACATCTCCCCTGAATCGACCTTTAAATCAAATGTGACCCCGCCTGCATGGTTTGTGAAGATGGTGGCGCCGCAGCGCGAAACCGTGAGCCGTCGTGTACGGTATGGCACACTGACCATCGCTTCCAGCGCAGAGGGCTCGATACGAGAGGCTTGGTCTGGCTTCAGGCAATTGATGTTAATCGGCATCAGTTTTTTTGTACTTTTAAACCTGCTAGTGTACGGTTTGTTAAGCCATGCGCTCAGGCCGGTCAGGCACATTTTGCAAGCCATTAATCGCATCGAGCACGGTGATCTGACGACGCGCTTGCAACACTTTTCCTTGCCCGAGTTTGACAAAATAGGCCAAAGCTTGAACCAAATGGCGGTATCGCTAGATGCCGAACGTCAGCTCGAACAAAATCGGCAGCTGACGCAATTGATACAGCAACATATAGAGGATGAGCGTCGCAGCCTTGCGCGTGAACTGCATGACGAACTTGGGCAGTACGTGACAGCCATTAAGACCTTTGCCGTTGCTATCGTCAACAAAAGCCGAGAAAAAGCCCCCGAGATTGAAGCCAGTGCGCAAACCATTGTCGCTGCCGCCAACCATATTTATGATGGCATGCACAATATTATTCGTCAGCTTCGTCCGTCTGCCATGGATAACATGGGGCTGATAGAAACCCTGCGCGACATGGTGGCCGGCTATCAATCGCAACATCCTGAGCTCAGCATACAGCTGCATTTGTCTGGCCAGTTTCAGCCCATGGGCGAAAACGTCAATATCAACCTGTACCGCATGGTGCAAGAGGCGGTGAATAACGCCATCAAACACGCGCACGCGCAGTCGATTAATGTTCATTTGGCAGCAGATAACCATGGCCTGCATTTACGCATATGTGATGATGGTGTAGGCATGATGATTGAAGCCGTCGATCAGACTCAGCATTTCGGCCTGCTTGGCATACGGGAACGTGTGCAAGCCCTGCATGGTCAATTTAAAGTAGACTCACAGCCTGAGGTGGCCCAAGGCACCACGCTGGATATACGATTACCGTTACAATCAGAATAATTTTTATAAAAGGGAAGTCATGAGCGCGATAACCGTCATGCTGGTGGATGACCATGCTGTGGTCCGCATGGGATTCAAAATGTTGCTGGAGTCCGATCAGGATATCAAAGTCATTGCTGAGGCCGAAAGTGGTGAAGCGGCCATTCGTGCCTATGTGGAACATCAGCCGCAGGTGGTGGTGATGGACATTACCATGCCAGGCATAGGCGGCATGGAAGCGATAGAACGGATTTTGGCTAAAGATAACCATGCCCGTATTTTGGTGTTATCTGCGCACGAGGACTCAGTGCACCCCAAACGCGTACTCAATGCCGGTGCCATGGGTTATGTCACCAAACGCAGTGCAGCAGAAGAGTTGATTAAAGCCATCCGCAGTGTGGCCATGGGTAAAAAATACATTGAAGCCAGTGTGGCGCAGCAAATGGCGATACAGCAACTGTCTGGTGAGCAAAATCCGGTCGATGTGTTGAGCGAACGTGAGTTTGAAGTGTTCATGTCACTGGCGCGCGGTAAATCGACCAATGAAATTGCCGAAACCTTATTTTTGAGTCCACGAACCGTGGGCACACATTTGTACAACATCAAACAGAAACTCAACGCTCAAAACTCCGCTGAAATCGCCCTGATTGCCATGCGCTGTGGTTTGCTGGAGCCTTAATTTTTTAGCCGGGTTTATCTGCGGCCTATGCGTTCAACTCAGACGCGAACTCAGTATGCCGAACAAGATAATCAACGCCATGCCTGCCACTTCGTGCATGGTTAGCGTTTCACCCCACACCAGCACACCGAGTAAGGTCGCAAAGACTACGGTGCTGTAAGCCAGGCTAGCCACGGTCAGGGTGGCGCCGGTGCGGTAGGCGCGTGTCATGGCCAGTTGGCTCAAGGTGGCAGAAATGCCCAAGCCGAGTAAAAGTGGCAAATCGCTGATGTGCGGCCGCGTGACATGGTCAAACAGCATCCACACCGCACTGCCCAGCGTACACACCAGCGTGAAATAAAATACGGTGCGCCAATCCGGCTCGCCTTGCATGCCCAGTTGCTTGACATGCACATAGGCAAAAGCCGCGCCGATGCCTGACAACAAGCCGAACAAGCCAGGCAGCCACAGTTGCCTGGTGATCACTGGCTGCAATAACAGGCAAACCCCGATAAAGCCACCCATAATGCACAGGTTAAGCAGGCGACGCTGCCGTGCCGTTGTGCGTCGCTCGCTATGCAGTAACCAGGGCGATAGCAGTGCCAGAAACATTGGCGAGGTGTAGTTGAGGGTGATGGCGGTCGCCAATGGCAAGTGTGCGATGGCATAAAAGAACAGCAGCAGGGCACTGAAACCGACCACCGCCCGCCGTAACTGCATCTGTAAATGTGGGGTTTTTAGCGGTTTGTCGTGCCAACACACCATGAGCGCGATGCTGATAAAGCCAAACAGCGAACGATAGAATACCAGTTCTCCGGTGCTAAAGCGTTGGGCGCCGGCTTTTACCAGAGCGCCCATGATGGCAAACCCGACGCCAGCCAATAACATCCAGTAACTGCCCAATTGCCAGCGGCGCGGATGCCAGAGCGTGGTGTCCAACAGTAACTTCAAATGTGGCTACTTATGAAGAGGTTGTGCGGGCAGATAGGCAGCCATTTGCGTGCGATACCAGCGATGAAAATGTTCAAGACCGGTTTCCATTGGGTGCTGATAGGGGCCACGCTCGTCTTTGCCCAGTTGATACAAAGCTTTTCGGCCATCATGCATGCGCTGGCAAATTTCTTTGTCTTCTTGTGCTGTTTCAAAATAGGCGGCTTGTTGTGCCTTGATATAGGCTTGTTCAAATAAAGCAATGTCTTCCGGGTAGTAAAACTCAACCACATTTTGGCAAGTGTCGACCCCGGTGGGCAGCAGATGGGAGACCACCAATACATTAGGGTACCATTCAATCATCAGAAATGGATAAAGCACAAACCAGATGGCCCCATAGGTAGGTACAGTGCCAGCCTGATAATCGGTCACCGCTTGTTGCCATTGTTTGTAAACTGGAGACAGGCTGTAATCTGGCAAGGGTTTATATCCTACAGTTTGTACACTGTAATGTTCGCCTAACTCCCAATTCAGTTCATCACAATCCACAAACTGGTTAAGACCAGGGTGGAAGGGGCCATCATGGTAATCATCCAGATAAACTTCAATAAAGGTTTTCCAGTTGAAATCATAATGTTCAACGATAGCGGATTCGAAGTGATAGCTGGTGAAATCAAAGGACTGCTTGCAACCCAGTTGCTTTAGAGCTTCAGCAATCTGCAAACCCTTGGTTTTAGCCTGTGAGACAGTGGTTTTGAATAACAGGCCTTGCCATTGCGTCAGCGTGTATTGCTCAAGTGATAAACAGGGGGTTTGTGGAAAATGTGGCGCCCCCAATAATTTACCGCCAAGGTCGTAGGTCCAGCGATGCAGCGGACAAACGATGTGTTGGGTCTGACCTTGGCCTTTTAGCATCACTGCCTGTCGATGGCGACAGATATTGCTCATTAACCGGGGCTGCCCCTGCTGATTTACCAGCGTCATCGCATGCTGCATCCAGTCTAGTGTGCGGTAATCCCCTGATTGAGGGATCATGCATTGATGCCCCACGTATTGTGGAAACCGGTCGAACAAGTGTGTCTGTTCAAGCGTGTAGACCTCTGCACTGGCGTACCAGTCTACCGGCAATTGCGCGTGCTGAAGAGGCAGCTTGTCTTTATTTAAAGAGGTCACTGAACCCATAATGATGGCTGATATGCAGGCACAAAAACGTTAATTTTGCCCGAAAACAGCTTTTTTGGAAAGGTGCATATCCTGTATGATACGCATCATTGAAGTCATCCTGCCTGTTCAAATGCAGAGAAATAACTGGATAAAATAATTGCAGCGATGCAAAAGCGAGAACGCGCTTAACCAACTAAAAAAAATTCAGTTATAATTGAAAGGCTTTTAATACTTTATTTCTGTAACACACCTTAATTTCTGAAACACCTCAAGTAAAACATCATAGGAGCTATTCGAATGGCAAATTTATTAGATCAGTTGAAAGCCATGACCACCATCGTGGCAGATACTGGTGACGTAGAAGCAATCAAAAGCGTTAAACCCGTTGACGCAACGACCAACCCGTCTCTGGTGTTGAAGGCCAGTCAGATCCCTGAATACGCACCGCTGATCGAAACCGCCATTGCCTACGCAAAATCACTGGGCGGTAGCAAAGAAGCACAAATCGAAAACGCAGCCGATAAGCTGGCTGTGTTAATTGGTACCGAGATTACCAAAGTTGTACCAGGTCGTATTTCGACTGAAGTGGATGCACGTTTGTCCTTTAACATCGATGCCATGATAGCCAAAGGCCGCAAACTGATTAAAC
>CAYYBN010000108.1:0-3365 GCA_964470225.1 uncultured Methylotenera sp.
CGCCGTATTTAGCATCTTCAAACAAGGGGCATTGAAGCGTGTGTTAATGGGTGAAAATGAAGGGACGCGCGTGATGGCCTGAGGCCCGCGTTGCTGATTTTGGAGAAGAGATACAATGGTTGAAGAAGTTAAAAAATCTGCCGAACAAAAAATGCAAAAATCGCTGGAATCCCTGAAGGTAGATTTGGCAAAAATTCGTACTGGCCGCGCCCATGCGGGTTTGTTGGACCATATCATGGTGGAGTATTACGGCTCGCTGGTGGCCGTTAATCAGGTTGCCAACGTCAATTTGGGTGATGCCCGAACGATCAATGTGCAACCCTATGAAAAAAACATGATCGCCAAAGTGGAAAAAGCCATTCGCGATTCGGATTTAGGACTCAACCCGGCAACCAATGGCGACCTGATTCGGGTGCCGATGCCCATGCTCACAGAAGAGCGTCGCCGCGACCTGACTAAAATCGTCCGTCAGGAAGGTGAGGGGGCCAAAGTGGCCATTCGTAATGTGCGTCGCGATGCCAATGATGCACTGAAAAAACTCATCAAAGACAAAGCTATATCCGAAGATGACGAGCGTCGCGCCCAAGATGAAATACAGAAAATGACCGACAAGGCAGTGGCCGAAGTCGATAAAATCTTACAACAAAAAGAAGCCGATTTGATGGCGGTGTAAACCGTCAGCAAACGATAGGAACCGTGTTGGGTTTATTTACGAGTGCGACCAACGAAGTCCCTGTGGTTCAGGCAGTGCCAAGGCATGTTGCTGTTATCATGGATGGCAATGGACGTTGGGCGAAACAACGGTTCTTGCCGCGTGTCGCGGGGCATCAACGAGGCTTGGAAGCCGTACGTGTGCTGGTTAAGACGTGTGTGAGTCTTGAAATTCAGTTTCTGACTCTGTTTGCGTTTAGTAGTGAAAACTGGCGCAGACCGCAGGAAGAGGTCACTTTTTTGATGACCTTGTTTTTGCAAGCATTGGATCGTGAGGTCAAACGGCTACATGAGGCGAATGTTGTGCTCAAACTGATTGGAGACCGTTCAGCCTTCAATAACAGCTTGCAGGAGAAAATGCGGCAAGCTGAACAACAAACAGCGGCCAACACAGGATTGACGCTGACCATCGCTGTCAATTACGGTGGTCGCTGGGATGTGGTTCACGCCGTCAATCAGCTACGACAGGCGCAGCCAGAGCTGATTGATATTCAAGAATCAGACCTCACGCCCTATCTTTCCATGCCTTATGCGCCTGAGCCTGACTTGTTTATCCGCACCGGTGGTGAAACGCGTATTAGCAACTTTCTGTTATGGCAACTGGCGTATACTGAACTTTTTTTTACCCCTACTTTGTGGCCAGATTTTGACGATGCCGCTTTTACTGCGGCATTGGACTCCTATCGTGCCCGAGAACGTCGTTTCGGCCGTACCAGTGAGCAATTACAGCAAACCCCTGGTTAACGCGGCATGTTAAAAACACGAATCTATACGGCTATTGCCATGTTGTTGCTGTTTATTCCAGCGCTGTTTATGTTGCCTAATTTGATCTGGGCCGCGATGACGCTGATGCTAACGCTCTGTGCCATGCATGAGTGGACTGGCATGGTACAACTTGATAAACGTGGCACAACGCTGACATTAAGCCTGTTTTTATTGATAGGCGCGCTATTGTGGTGGGCACTTTATCAATGGAGTATTCACTGGTTTTTCTTTGTTAGTTTGCTGATCTGTGCCGTGTGCAGCCTGTTCTGGTTGCTGGTTGTGCCTGTTGCACTATACAGACATCGCTTTACGCGAAACCGTCTGATCAACACTTTACTGGGTGCAGCTTTGCTCATGGCGCTCTGGATGGCCATGGTTTCTGCCCAGGCCTTGAGTCCATCACTATTGCTAATAGTCATCGCCACAATCTGGTTGGCGGATAGTGCGGCTTATTTCACTGGCAAGCAGTTTGGCAAACACAAACTTGCGCCGGCCATCAGTCCGGGCAAAACTTGGGAGGGCGTGATAGGGGCCATGTTGGCAGTAGCGCTGTACGGCCTGATGTTGTTTACGTTTGGGTTGGCAGACACCTGGTGGATACTGCCTTGTCTGTGGCTGGTGACTGTGGTTGGTATTTATGGTGATTTGTTCGAGTCTTTCTTTAAGCGGCGTGCCAACTTAAAGGACAGTGGTCAACTACTACCTGGCCATGGTGGCTTATTGGACCGGATTGATGGAGTTATTCCAGCCTTGCCAGTGGCATTGACACTGGTCTATGCATTTTATCACTGGCCGGGCAGGACACCATGGTAGAGCTTGCAGTGCAATATGTCACGATATTGGGCAGTACTGGCACCATTGGGCTGCAAACCCTGGATGTGATCAGTCAGCATCCCGACCGCTACCGGGTGTTTGCACTGACTGCGCATCAAAATTCGGACGCATTGTTTGCGCAATGTATGCGCTATCGCCCTCGTTATGCAGTTATGCAGGATGCGCAGGCAGCGCAAGTGTTACAGCAACGCTGCAAGGAAGCGGGATTGGCTGTTGAGGTGTTGCAAGGCACAGATGCTTGCTGTCAGGTGGCTGAGGATGCTAGCGTGCATATTGTGATGGCAGCGGTGGTGGGAGCAGCCGGTTTGTTGCCTGCCATGGCAGCGGCCCGAAGTGGTAAAAAAATACTGCTGGCCAACAAGGAAACACTGGTGATGGCTGGTCATCTGTTTATGGAGGCTGTGCAGCAGGGCGGGGCCACGTTGCTGCCCATAGACAGCGAGCACAATGCCATTTTTCAGGCCATGCCCAAAACACAACAGCAAACCTTGTCTGAAGTCGGGGTCAGCCAAATCATACTGACGGCCTCTGGCGGCCCTTTTCGCAAGTACACGGCGGCACAACTGGCTGAGGTCACGCCTGCCCTGGCGCTAAAACACCCTAACTGGGTGATGGGTGCCAAAATTACCATCGACTCTTCAACGCTCATGAACAAAGGCTTGGAAGTCATCGAGGCTTACTGGCTGTTTCATGCCCAGCCGGCGCAAATCGAGGTGGTAGTACATCCGCAAAGCGTGATCCATTCCATGGTGTCTTATGTTGATGGCAGTGTGCTGGCACAGTTGGGTAATCCCGACATGCGCACCCCAATTGCCTATGGATTAGGTTATCCACAGCGAATTAGCTCGGGCGTGATGCCGCTTGACTTGCTGGAAGTAGCAAAACTGGAGTTTGAGGCGCCGGACACCCTGCGCTTTCCCTGTTTGCGGCTGGCTTATGAAGCTCTTGCACTGGGCGGCACTGCACCTGCGGTACTCAATGCTGCCAATGAAGTGGCTGTGGCTGCATTTTTGCAGGACCAGATTCGTTTTCTCGACATTCCGGCGCTGATAGAC
>CAYYBN010000108.1:3375-6423 GCA_964470225.1 uncultured Methylotenera sp.
CACTGTCGCAACTTGCAGTTGAGCCTGTGCACTCGATAGAGCAATTGTTGGCCATGGACGCCAAAACACGGGCACTGGTTACCCAACAAATGACCCGCATGCAGCACCCGCAGGTGACGGTGGCAGGCTAGACTATGCTGACAGTTCTGGCTTTTCTGGTCGCTATTGGTTTGCTGGTGACCGTGCATGAGTTTGGGCACTATCTGGCCGCACGCTGGTGTCAGGTGCATGTTTTGCGTTTTTCCATCGGCTTTGGTCGTCCCTTGTGGCAGTATCAACGCAGTCCCCAACATACACAATGGGTATTGGCCTTATTACCCCTTGGTGGGTATGTCCAGATGCTGGATCGGCGTGACCCGAATCAGGCAAGCCGTTTTTCTGCAGCCATGCCACGCGGTCAGTTTGCCTTTGATGATAGACATCCATTACAGAAAATTTTGATTGTCCTGGCAGGACCCGTGGCCAATTTGCTATTGGCAATGGTGTTGTACTGGGGCTTGTTATCCTATGGCGAAACAGGCTTGAAGCCAGTGTTGGGGCCAGTGACGGTGCCCTCGCTCGCTGCATCAGCCGTGATGCGGGCAGGAGACAGTGTGGAGGCGATTGAGGGTCAGCCTGTGCGTAGCTGGCAGGACTTGCATCGCCATTTGCTAGAAGCTGCACTGGATGGCGCTACACTAGCAGTCACCACACGCAGTGTTGATGGGGAGCGTCATCAACACACCCTGGATTTGCATAGCCTGCAAGGCGAGGCGACCGACCACCTGATAAACCGATTAGGATTGTCAGTGGCCATGCCACCGGTGAGGGCTGTGGTCGGGCAGGTGCTCCCTGCATCAGCAGCAGCCAGAGGTGGCCTGCAAGCTGCCGATGTCATTGTTGCCGTTAACGGCGAGGCTGTGACTGACTGGGCACAGTTTGTCACATGGGTTAGGGCAAATCCGGGCCATCAATTATCGGTTGAAGTATCACGACAAGGCACCCGCCATACCTTGGCACTTGTCCCGGAAGTTGATAAGCAGGGCTCCTTGTCGTTTGGCAAGTTGGGCGCAGCGGTCGATATGCAGGCCACCGATTTGTCTGCCTTTCTGGTCACCACGCATTACACGTTAGGACAAGCAGCGCTAGAAGCTATACAGCGACTTTGGCAGACCATACAGTTCACGTTAAAGATGCTCGGGCGCCTGCTGACAGGGGACGTCTCGCTGAAAATGATCAGCGGTCCGGTTAGCATCGCCGGTGCGGCAGGTGACAGTGCACAGATGGGCTGGCAGCCGTATATCGGTTTTCTTGCCTTGCTCAGTATCAGCATTGCGGTCATGAATCTGTTGCCGATTCCAGTATTGGATGGCGGTCATTTCATGTATCATATGGCCGAGTGGATAGTGGGTAAACCGTTGCCTGCCAAAGCCATGGAAATGGGTCAGCGCGTCGGATTGACCGTGCTTGGCGTCTTGATGGTGGTCGCCTTGTTTAATGATATCAACCGTCTTGTGGCCGGTTGAAAGTGTACTGAATGAAAATAAAATCTAACTTTACATGGGCTCTGGCCTTATGGCTGGGTATCAGTTATGCCCCGGCACATGCAACTGAACCGTTTGTCATTGCCGATATTCGTGTAGAAGGCTTGCAGCGTACGGAAGCCGGTACTGTGTTTAATTACTTGCCTGTGCAAGTTGGCGACGTCATGAGTGACGAAAAAGCAGCCCAAGCTATTAAAGCGCTTTATTCAACCGGTTTTTTCAAGGATGTCCGCGTTGAAAATGACGGTGACGTGTTGGTTGTAACGGTGCAGGAACGGCCTTCAATTGCGCAAATTGATTTCAGCGGCAACAAGTCTTTTCCTACTGACAAAATGAAAGAGGGTCTCAAGCAAATTGGTATTGCTCAAGGGCAAATTCTCGACCGGGCGCAACTAGACCGCGCCGAGCAGGAAATCAAGCGTCAGTATTTGTCACAAGGTAAATACAGTGCTGAAGTCAAAGCCATTGCTAGCCCGCTAGAGCGCAACCGTGTGGCGGTTCGCTTTGAGATCGAAGAGGGTCCGGTTGCTAAAATTCGCGACATCAACATTGTTGGCAATCATCTATTCACGACAGAAGATTTGCGGGCCAGTTTTTTGCTGACAACTCCCAACTGGATGAGCTGGTGGAACAAGGATGACCAGTACTCAAAACAAAAGTTAACAGCTGACCTTGAGGCCTTACGTTCGTTTTATATGAACAAAGGTTTCCTTGAGTTTTCTATTGATTCAACCCAAGTTTCTATTTCACCGGACAAGCGTGATGTTTACATCACCATCAACATTACCGAAGGTGAAAAGTATACCATTCGTGAAACCAAGCTGGCCGGTGAAATGTTGTTACCGGAAGCCGAAATCAGAAAGTTGTTGAAAATTAACGATGGAGATGTGTTTAGCCGGCAAAAACTGACAGATGCCAGCAAATCGGTCACAGATAAACTTGGTGAAGATGGCTATGCCTTTGCCAATGTTAATGCGGTACCCGAGATTTATAAGATTAACCACACGGTCGCTTTCACATTTTTTATCGACCCTGGTAAAAAAATCTATGTCCGCCGCATTAATTTGCAAGGTAACACGCGTACTCGTGATGCGGTCATCCGCCGTGAAATGCGGCAATTAGAATCGGCCTGGTATGCCGGGGATAAAATCAAGCGTTCCAAGGAACGTGTGCAGCGGTTAAACTTCTTTGACAATGTCGAACTGGAAACACCTGGAGTGCCAGGTGTGAATGATCAGGTCGATTTAAATATGACGGTTGCTGAAAAGTCCACGGGTAGTGTGCAGTTTGGTGCAGGTTTATCCAGTAACGATGGCGTTGTACTTGGCTTCAATATTAATCAGCCTAACTTCCTGGGTACAGGCAATCGTGTGGCATTGGTCGTGAACACGAGCAGTTTCAATACAACGTATTCGTTATCCTATACCGACCCATACTTTACGCCGGATGGTATAAGCCGAGGCTTTGATATCTATCGACGTGATATTGATACCAGTAGACGCAATTCCAACACTTTGAACATCGG
>CAYYBN010000109.1:0-6384 GCA_964470225.1 uncultured Methylotenera sp.
TTTTCAGCTGGTCACGTAAGGCCGCCGCCTGTTCAAACTCCAGATTCTTCGCCGCGTCCAGCATGGCTTTTTCAATGCGTTTGATTTCTTTGCTGAGGGCTTTTTCACTCATGCTGGCATAACTGGCCTGGGTTTGTGCAGCCTTGCGTTCACGTTGCGCCTCGTCCTTGTCATAAACGCCGTCGATGATGTCCTTGATACGCTTGCTGACACCTCTGGGCGTAATACCATGCTGTTCGTTGAAAGCCATTTGTATGGTGCGACGACGCTCGGCTTCATCCATGGCCAGCTTCATGCTGCGCGTGATGCGGTTAGCATAAAAAATCACCTTGCCATTAAGATTACGCGCGGCACGTCCGGCAGTTTGTATCAGCGAACGTTCCGAGCGCAGAAAGCCCTCTTTGTCGGCATCAAGCACAGCCACGAGCGACACCTCAGGAATGTCCAGCCCTTCGCGTAGCAAGTTGATGCCAATCAGTACATCAAATTCGCCCAGGCGCAAATCGCGAATAATTTCGACCCGTTCCACCGTATCAATGTCACTGTGCAAATAGCGCACCTTGACCCCGTGCTCGTTCAGATAATCAGTCAGGTCTTCCGCCATGCGTTTGGTCAGGGTTGTCGCCAGCACCCGTTCGCCCACGGCCACTCGCAATGTAATTTCGCCCAGTAGGTCATCTACCTGTGTATCTGCCGGTTTAACGATGATTTGTGGGTCGACCAGGCCAGTTGGCCGTGCAATCATTTCTACCACCTGCTGCTGATGGTTTTTTTCATAGTCAGCGGGGGTGGCCGACACAAAAACACACTGACGCATGATGCGCTCAAACTCGTCAAACTTGAGAGGACGGTTATCCATGGCTGAGGGCAGCCGCCAACCATAATCGACCAGATTGGCCTTGCGCGAGCGGTCACCGAGATACATGCCGCCTATCTGCGGCACCGTGACATGGCTTTCGTCGATGATCATTAGGGCATCGGCTGGCAGGTAATCAATCAGTGTCGGTGGCGGATCACCGGGATTACGCCCGGTCAGATGTCGACTGTAGTTTTCAATGCCTTTGCAAAAACCGATTTCATTCAGCATTTCCAGATCAAACCGCGTGCGTTGCTCGATACGCTGGGCTTCGACCAGCTTGTTCTCGGCCAGAAAAAAACTGACCCGCTCACGCAACTCTTGTTTGATGGTTTCCATGGCACGCACCGTGGCCTCGCGCGCTGTGACGTAATGACTGGAGGGGAAAATACGGAAGTTGTGGATTTTGTTAAATACTTGCCCGGTGAGCGGATCAAACAACTGAATGCTGTCAATCTCGTCATCGAACAGACTGATACGCACGGCAGTTTCGCTGTTTTCGGACGGAAACACATCGACGATATCTCCTCGCACGCGAAAACAGCCGCGACCAAAATCAAAATCATTACGGTCGTACTGCATATTGATTAACTGCGTGACGATATCCTTTTGCGCGATTTTTTTACCCTGATGGATATGCAGCACCATGCCATGGTACTCGCCCGGATCGCCAATACCGTAAATGGCCGATACCGTTGCCACAATGATGGTATCTTTGCGCTCAAGCAACGCTTTGGTGGCTGACAGCCGCATTTGCTCAATATGTTCGTTAATACTTGAGTCTTTTTCTATGAATAGGTCGCGCGATGGCACATAGGCTTCCGGTTGATAGTAGTCATAGTAGCTGACGAAATACTCAACCGCGTTATTCGGAAAAAACTCGCGAAACTCACTATACAGCTGTGCCGCCAGTGTTTTATTTGGCGCCATCACCATGGCTGGTTTACCGGTTTGGGCAATCACATTGGCCATGGTGTAGGTTTTACCGGAACCTGTCACGCCTAGCAGGGTTTGAAACTGTAAGCCCTGACGAATGCCATCCACCAGTTGCGTAATCGCCTGGGGCTGGTCACCTGCGGGTGGGAAAGGCTGATGCAATTCGTACTTGCTGTCGGGATATGTGATAACCACGGGGAGATGATATCTGAACTAATAACAGCTGCATTTTAACGGCTTTTGTGTCGGCCGTCGCGTGCTTTGATGCACAAGCCCGACGGACGCGTATGAACTTTTAGATTGACCCGGGAGTCTTGATAAAGACAATAATGATTAATGATGAGGGGTCTTTGTGAAAGTACTGTTACTCGCCTGTTTGGCCATGTTGAGTGGTTCGGTGCATGCCTACAATCAGCAAGCCTTGATGGATGCCTATTTTAGTGTTGTGCTTATTCGTGGCTACAACCAAAGTGGTGGTATGGCTTATGGCTCTGGCGTGGTCGTGGCTGACAATGAAGTAATTACCAACTGCCACGTCTTGCGCGCTACAAAACAACCATGGGTATCACGCGGTGAAGACAGTTACCCCATTGTGTCGGTACGTGCTGATGCCTGGCACGACCTATGTCTGGTTACAACACATACAATGCCATTCAAACCAGTGGTGCGTGGTGACAGCAGCACGCTTAAACGTGGTCAGGAAATCACTGCAATCGGTCACTCCAACGGGGTCCCTGCGCCTATTACCTCCGTGGGTGACATTCAAGGCTTGTATCCCTCGGATACGGGTGCCGTTATCCGCAGCAGTGCCAAGTTTCTGATGGGCGCCAGTGGCAGTGGCTTGTTTGATATGGATGGTCGACTGGTCGGTATTAACACCTTTAAAACCGCTGGCAGCGGTGGCAGCATACATTTTGCCTTACCAGTGGAATGGATTGCCACCCTTGAAAAAATGCCAGCCACCACGGCATTCCCAGTCACTGGTAAGGCTCTTTGGGAAGAAGATGAAAACAAAAAACCCTTTTACATGCGCGCAGCGGTGCCTGAGTCACGCCGCGATTGGCCTGCGCTGGTTCAAGTCACACAAGCTTGGGTGATTGCCGAGCCTAAAAACGCTGATGCTTGGTTTATGCATGGTCTGGCCAAGCAACATATGCAACAAATGCAGGAAGCGGCGAATGCCTTTGCACAGGCACTCATGCAAGATACCCAGTTTGTAGAGGCCTGGTTTAAACGTGGGGAAATGGCACTGAAACTTGGTGATGAAACCACTGTGAAAAGCGTGGAAACCCAGCTGAAAGCGATTGACCCTGACTTAGTCCCTGTCTATCAAGCGTATTTGCATTGCGATAACGGCTGTCAAACACGCTAGTCATTCGGCTTAGCCAATTGCCTTTACCCAAGCTAGTACGCTGACCAAAATCGGCTTCCAAAAACACGGTTTTATGCGTAAAATCATGGACTTTTGATTTTTATGCAAGCCGTGTTTGCTTGCGACCAAGCGCCATTAAAGGAATCCAAGTTGAGTCAAGCCGCTGCAAACGTTCTTTCTGCTCGCGTTTTATCGATTAAAGAATCACCGACGCTGGCCATTACTGCCAAAGCCGCCCGTTACAAGGCTGAAGGTCGCCCAGTCATCGGTCTGGCCGCTGGCGAGCCTGACTTTGACACGCCACAACACATCAAGGATGCCGCCAAGGCAGCCATTGATGCCGGTTACACCAAGTACACGCCTGTGAGCGGCATTCCAACGCTAAAGAAAGCCATTGTTCAAAAATTCAAACAAGAAAATGGGTTTGACTATGCAGTGAATGAAGTGATTGTGGGTGTAGGTGGCAAGCAAACCATTTTCAATCTGTGTCTGGCAATACTGAATCCGGGTGATGAGGTCATCGTACCGGCGCCATACTGGGTCAGCTATGCTGACATCGCCATGGTGGCTGAGGCCAAACCAGTGATTATTGAATGTGGCATTGAACAGGGCTTCAAACTGCTGCCAGCGCAACTGGAAGCTGCTATCAATGCCCGCACCAAGTTGGTCATGTTCAACTCGCCATCAAACCCAACCGGCGCAGTGTACACGCTGGCGGAACTGCAAGCCTTGGCTGCCGTATTACTCAAACACCCGCATGTGCTGGTAGCGACCGATGACATGTACGAACATGTCAATTTGACCGGCGAGCCGTTTTACAACATCTTGAATGCCGCTCCAGCACTGAAAGCCCGTTGTATCGTGCTAAACGGGGTGTCCAAAGCCTATTCGATGACGGGTTGGCGTATCGGCTATGCAGCCGGTCCGGCCAACATCATCAAGGCCATGGAAATTTTGCAAAGCCAGTCTACCAGTAACCCGACTTCTATTTCACAATATGCAGCTGAAGCGGCATTGAGCGGCTCACAGGACTGCATCAAACCCATGGTGTCAGCGTTTCGTGAGCGCCATGTGTATGTCGTCAATCGCTTTAACGCCATGCCAGGCTTAAGTTGCCTGATGGCGGGCGGCGCATTTTATGCCTTCCCCGATGCCCGTGTAGCCATTCGTAACCTGCACCAGGCTGGCAAAATCAGTGCGCCGACCGATATGGCGCTGGCCGAATATCTGCTCGAATCACATAATGTGGCGGTGGTGCCAGGTTCAGCCTTTGGTGCCGAAGGCTATTTCCGTATTTCGTTTGCAACTAGCATGCAAAATCTGCAAGAGGCTTTGGACCGCATTGAACGTGCGCTCATCATCTGATTAGCGTTATCAGCATGACCGCATTACTGCATTCACCTTGATGGACTACAAGGTAGCTGTCATAAAAACCTCTTGAAACAAAAAGCCACTGAAAACAAAAAGCCCCAGACAATGCCATGGGGCTTTTTATTTGGTAAAGTCAGTCAGTCAATGGCGGTTGTCGCCAGGCCTGTGATACAGTCTGTGGCATCATATCCATGATGTAAGCAGCCACCATTAATCCAGAGCGGGCAAACCACCAAGCAAGGTATTCACTGCTGCCAGCGGGTTACTGCCACCAAGGTCAAGCAACTGGGTAACTGGTTGTGTGATCTGGCCACCCGTTGCGCCAGACAGGCCAGACAAGCTATCGGTCAATACATCGGCTATTTGTAACACACCCGCATTGCCAGACAAGCTGCCAGCACTGCTCAGGTTCAATAAATCACTGACTGCATTTAGCGTATTGCTAATCCCGTTGGTATCCAGCAGACTTTGTTGTACCAGCAACTCGTTGAGCAACACTGGCTGATCAATAATGTCCAGCGCATCGGTCAGCACTGTCGTGGTATTGGTCAGGCCACCACCTGAAGATTGACTAGCGTTAATCACCGTCAACACATCATCCAGTTGCAAGTTGGCCACATCCTGCACCACGCCCACCACATCGGCTAACAGCGCATCTGGCTGGGTCACATAGCCAATCACGTCAGGAATGGCGGCATTATCTAATACCGACTCGCTCAGCACCTGTTGTACCAGGCCATTACTTTCCAATAGATTGCCATTGGTGAGTACATCGGTGACTTGCGACAGACCTTGCTCAAAGCCAGTTGAGAACTGCGACAGCGATTGGGTAACGAGTGTGGTGTCGCCGGCCAGCAATTCGTCCAGAGCCGTATTTACTTGCAATGATGGCTGACTGCCGGACAAGGTGCCACTGATGTTGACCAGACTACCAACATCGGTATTTAGCGTGGTGTTATCCAGCAGGCCGGACAAACCACCAGAGGCAGATGGCGATTGCGACAGCAATCCTGAAGTGACACCAATATCCACAAACGAATTTGACTGGTCATTCAATACCACCGGGCCAGACAATACACCCGTGACCACATCCACATCGACCAGCGCCGATGACTTGTCATTAACCGTAGTAGTGCCTGACAACAACGCGGGTACCACATTGGCATCCAGCAAGCCAGCCGATGGCTGGTTGTTCACAGTAGCGTTTCCAGAACCAATCACAGGGACCAAATTGGTATTCAACGGCGCATCGGACTGGTCATTGAGTACAGTGTTGCCAGACAACACGCCCGTCAGCACATTGGTGCTGGCCAGACTCTCTGACTGGTCAGTCAGGCTGGTGTTACCAGACAAAATACCCGCCACAGCATGGGTATTCAGCAAGTTATTCGATTGGTCGGTGACTGTGGTATTGCCAGACAACACACCAGTCACCAGTTGCGAGTTCACCAGTGAGTCAGAGTTGTCTGTCAATGTGGTATTACCGGAAAGCAGACCAGCAGTAGCCCCGGTGTTCACCAGTGAGGTCGAATTGTCCGTCACTGTCGTCGCACCGGACAACACCCCGGCAACCACATTGTTATTCACTACGGAAGTCGAGTTATCAGTCACGGTTGTGGTACCAGACAACAGGTTCGCCACCACCCCATTGTTCACAACCGAAGTGGAATTATCAACCACCGTGGTAGGACCAGAAAGAATACCACTGACCACACCTGCATTCACAACCGACGTGGAGTTATCGGTAAGCTTGATAGAGTCGGTCAATACCCCGACCAGCACATTGTCATTAATGACAGAAACCGAGTTATCCACCTTGTTGATGGTGCCGCCCACCTGAACCAGAATA
>CAYYBN010000110.1:0-6361 GCA_964470225.1 uncultured Methylotenera sp.
TGCCAAGCTGACTTCCGATGGTAACTTGTCTGCCACCTGAAGTGGAATCCAGTCGCCAGTCTATGCCAAACTCATCTGTTTTATTGCGATCCACTGCCACAATCTGCATCTGAATTTCAACTTTTGGTTGCTTGGCCACTTGTATCAAGCTCATGACCTTGCCGCCAGCCACCATAATCACTTCACCACGCGAGATATTCTGTGCCAAATTACCCTTAATCGGCATCAGCGGTTGTCGCAATGCCGCCCCTGCCGCACCACCACCGCCTGCACCACCACCGCCTGCGCCACCACCACCACCACCTCCACCACCACCTCCACCACCACCTCCACCACCACCACCGCCACCCCCGACTACCGGCGCAACGGGAACAATCAAGCGTGGGTCAGGAGATACGCCAAACAATTCAGCACCAACACCGGTTTGCGTTTCATCACTATTGCCCGTCAGCACCCCGCCTTTGTCACTTACCACTGAAAAATCTGGTTGTGCGGCATTTCCGCTGACGTATCGGTCTGCCAATGTCAACACACGAACCAGAGCCGATGGGGTTGGCACGACGCCTTTAAGCACAATAATACCGTTCAAGTCCTCCACGCGCACATTACGCTCCAGTGCGCGGATCATGCTACTCAGTTGCTGTACATCATTTCCAACCTGTACACGGTATTCATAAATTTTGCCACTGCGGCCAATCACGGTCATTGAAGTCGCGCCGGTATCTTGACCGTTAATCATCAATAAGTCTGGTTTCAGTGTTGTTACCGCAATTAACCCTTGATTGCCGATTGCAATCGTTGCAGCGGGTTCTGGTAATTGCAATGGGGAGGAAAAGCCTGCAGAAACGCTTACTGTACGAAAAATATCGGCGTTTGCCATCAATGAGCACATTGAAAGCACTAGAATCAAAACGGTGTATATACGCATGGTGCAACGTCTAATTATAATTAATTGATTAGTGTTGCAATATTTATACCACGACACCAATAAAAAAGCCTGCAAATCTATTGACTTGCAAGCCGTTGAATTGACTGACGAAAAATTACCACATACCGCTATTTAACAGTGTTAGCCTGTTAAAACCATAAAAAATGGTTGTAATAAACCAATTATTGGCTATTTACAGCCATTTTTTTCATTTAAAAAACGGGAGGTTGAATAGGCCAGAATAAAAACTTTCAAACACTCCACTCAACAACAAAGCAGTGCCTAATAAGCCTGCCGTCAAAATTCCATGTTCAATAAACGTCATATCGCACCATCCTTTACATATCGTATTTTCAGTCTCGAGCACAAGACTCACTTTCTTCATCGGCGATAGAGGCGAAAACTTTAATTCAGCGGTGTTGATGCAACATCACAATGTTGATGTGGAATATTTTTTGCTGCCTAAATCAGACATACAACGGTCACCCAGATGAAATCACACCCTGCCTATCAACAAGCCATGACGCTCATGGCAAATAAACAGTACGCTGCAGCAAACACAGTGTTTCATGAGTTGTTGTTGACTGACCCGAACAATGCATCCTGCTGCGAGGGGTTGGCCGAGTGTTATTTTTTACAGCAGCAGTATGCGGATGCAGTCAAATATTTTGAGCGCGCAGCATTGCTGGCACCGGATAATCCCAATCCACATTTTCAGATAGGCAATATTTTTGTCAGGCTGGGCAGGCTGGAAGAAGGGTGTCAATATTACGTCAATGCGTTGCGCATCATGCCAAACGCGGTGCAAGTGTATGAATCGCTCGCCAAAGCCTTGATCAAGATGCAAGCCTATGAGCAAGCTTCACAGGCATATCAGCGCGCACTCAAGCTGGCACCACAGCGTCCCGCAATCAGATTGGGCATGGCCACGGCTTTGATGGCTGAAGGAAAGCATGATGAAGCCATGGTGCAGTATTCGTCGGCACTGGCACTCAATCCAAACCCGATTGAACATACTTCATTTGTATTTAACCTCAATTATTTGGCGGATGTTCCGGCAACCATGATTGCAAACTGTCATCTCGATTGGGGACGTTTGCATACCGCCGGGATGAGCAGGCAAGCGCATGCGCGTACAAAAGGGCACAAAAAAATACGCATTGGCTTGGTCTCCAGTGACTTTTATCGCCATCCTGTGGCCTACTACCTGGAACCCTTTCTGGAACACTACGACCGTGAACACATCGAGCTTTACTGCTATGCCCACGTGGTGAAGCAGGATGAGGTCACTACCCGTTTACAGTCTTACGTCAGCGCATGGCGGACAATTGATACCAGAAACATCGCTGCAGCAGTAGAGGCTATCCATCAGGATGAAATCGATATTCTGGTGGATTTGTCTGGCCAGACGGCCTGCAAATTGTTATTGATCTTTGGCCACAAACCCGCACCTGTGCAGGTGTCTTGGCTGGGTTATTTCAATACCACTGGTCTGGATACCATGGATTATTTCATCACAGACCCGCATTCGTCCCCGGCTGGACAGCAGCAGTATTTTACCGAACAGCTCCGCATGCTACCCCACAACCGGTTCTGCTACCGCCCCCCGGAATATGCGCCGGAAGTATCCACATTGCCAGCGATAGACAATGGCTATGTGACATTTGGGTGTTTTAACAACTATGCCAAAATCAATGCATCCGTGATTGCGCTCTGGGCCGACGTTTTGAAGGCATGTCCCGGTAGCAAGCTGTTACTGAAAAACAAAGCCATGAATGATGCCTACATGCAACAGCAGATACTGGCTAACTTTGAAAAACATGGTATCGCAGCAGAACGGTTGATTCTCCGGCCAACCTCGCCACATGCCGAGTTGCTTGCCACCTACGCGGAAGTGGATATTGCACTTGATCCCTTCCCGTTTACTGGCGGACTAACTACCAGCGAAGCACTCTGGATGGGCGTGCCCCTGGTGACCATGGCTGGGGAAACCTTGGTATCAAGACAGGGCGCAGCATTCCTGACTGTATTGAACAAAACCGAGTGGATTGCAGCAGGGAAGGAGGACTATGTCAGCATTGCCTGCAAGCTGGCAGGCAACTTGCAGGCGCTGGCAGAGGACAGGCTATCATTGCGCGCGCAAATGCAAGCGTCGCCACTGTGCGATGGCAAACAATTTGCGCGCAATTTACAGGCCCTTTTTTCAGGATTGATGGTATGAAGACACATATTGTTAGCAGTTTTGCGCATCTATTGGCGCAAAAGCCACGACAGGTCTACTGGCTGCCATTAGTGCTCTTGCTGGTCGCACTTGCCTGCAAGATACTCAAGCCAGGCCACTATGCCGGATGGATTCAGGAGGATGGTGTACTTGAGTCCATCCAGCTGGCTTGCTTTTTACTGACAACCTGTATGGCTGGCCTGGTCAGTCTGCAATTGCTCTCGCAAACCCGTTACATGGCTGCTGTGTTGTGGGGTCTGTTTGCATTGGCTTGCTTGTTCATCAGTATGGAAGAAATCAGTTGGGGACAACGCTTTTTCGAGACGCAGGCCGCCGTCGATAAAACGGTCAATCTGCAAGGCGAAACCAATGTGCACAATCACAAGCGTTTGCAAATATGGTTTGCATTCGCCTATTTGCTGATAGGCCTGATAGGCAGTGTGGGCATACGGATGTTCAGGTCACTCGACTGGCTGCTGCCATCACCGACATTACTATGGTACTTCTTGCCGGTATTTTTATTTAATCTGCACATGTTCATTGGCGCAGGCATTGCTAGCGACTACGGTATCCACTGGCTAGTACCGGCACGCGACTTGCTACATCCACAACAGCTCTTGTACAAAGACCAAGAAGTGATAGAGGTACTGCTGGCGCTCGGTTTTGTCATGCATGCCTGTTTCGTTTACGCGGATTTGAAATGGAGAACACGTTGATGCAACAAACCCCTGCTTCTGATAAGTGCAACCAGAGCTTGCTTAAAGCGATTCCCTTGTCGGCAAGACGTGTGGTAGAGGTTGGTTGCAGTAGTGGTGCGCTTGCCAGAGAATACAAAAAACTTAACCCGCAATGCCATTATATCGGCATTGAAATTGATGCAAGTTATGCAGCACAGGCAACAGAGTATTGTGATGAGGTGCACTGTCTGAATATTGAACAATTGCAACTAGATGAGATGCCTTGTATGCACAAGACTGACTGCTGGATATTTGGGGATACTCTGGAGCATCTGGTCAATCCATGGCAAACATTGAAAAACATTAGAGTCTTCATGAACATTGATAGCACATTGCTGGCATGTATTCCAAATGCACAGCACTGGAGTGTTCAGGCGCGCCTGTTTACTGGCATGTTTGTCTACGAAGATAAAGGATTGCTGGATAAAACCCATTTACGTTGGTTCACCAGAAAAACCATCATCTCGTTGTTCGAATCCACGGGTTACCATATTCAATCATTGACGCCAAGAGTGTTTAATGAGCCTGGACTGGAACGCCTCAAACCCGGGCTGATTGCAATGGCGAAAGCCATCGGCTGTGACCCGCAAATGGCGATTGATGAAGCTGCACCCTTGCAGTATGTGATTTCCGCAACTATCGCGAGCAGTCCATCAGTCAGCAATCCATAGCTTAGTAAACGATTGTCCGGCAGTCGCTACTCCTGATATTTCTCCAAATAGCGCAGGTAGTTTTGCTGCCATTGCTGTGCGGAGAAATTGCCCATGCTCTGATGAATCAGGGAAATCGGCCAAGTGCCAATCCTAAATCCCTTCAACTCAGCCTGTCGACAAAAATCCACATCGTAAAAATGAAAGTCAAACTGGGGGTCAAATCTCAGTCCGCTGTTGTGCAGCGTTTGGCTTCTTGCCATCAAAAATACGCCATCCAGTAATTTGCATGGCTGACAAGGTGGACCAAAAAAATCAAAACGGACTTGAGGATACTGCTTGCCATGGGCAATGCCACCACTTAAATTGCGTCTATCGTCAGGGATTTTTTTTCCCGTATCATCCATTTCACGATAATACCAGCCCGGTTGTCGGGCAATCCGTTGTGTATTGCCGGCAACCCCCACAAGATCAAAGCGTTGCAAACTGGCGTAAAGATGGCTCACCATAAAAAAATCTGGCAAAAAAACATCATCATGAATAAATACGAGTATGGCGGGGTCATCCCTCGCTTCTTCTATTGCCTGATTGTATACGGCCCCCAGCGCAGCCTGGTTGTTGCAAAACACCCTGCGTTCAAACATGGGCATGACTTGCATCGTCTGCAACGATTGCCCTAAGGCACAGTGATCAAACTCGTCATCTTTAATGCGCGTGGCACACACAAACCTGATTTTTTCCATGTGATATTGACCTTCATCCAACAATTTTTGGATTTAACCACATTCAACACGTTTCAACCATGCCTGTTGCCTTTGCATCGTGATTCCTTGTTGTAGCAGGCATTTTATTCCTGCTGGCAAGCAGGAAATATTCAATTGCGGGAAATAATCCCGGTCAACATCATGAATAAATGAATTTAACGGCGTCTGGCTTGTTTGCATAATACACACACACACCAAGGGGTGAGTGTTCCATGTAGGTAACCGTGTGTCGGGATGTTGCCATCCTCCCCAAGTTTCAAAACAACGAGTTCTGTGGCAACACCCGCACAAACTCATTTTTCATTTGGGTGGTTACTTTAGGAGCAATAAAATGATTGAAAATGTAAAAACATTCCTGCAAGACGAAGAAGGCCAATCTTTGGTTGAATACGGTGTAACCTTGGGTGCTTTGGCAGCCGTTTCTTACATCGCTGTAGTTCAACTGGGCGACAAAACAGCTGACCTGTACAGCTGGATGGCTAACCACCTGCCAGGCGGCGAAACTGACGAAACAGGTACTAACCAAATCGTGCGTTTGCACTCAGAAGGTTTGACAGCGTTGTCAACTAGCGGTGCTAACGGCGCTTCATTCAGCGAAAACGGTCACTTGGCTTCTGGTCAGCTGGGTGCAACTCTGGGTGGTATCAGCACCATCATCGAACAATAATTTCGTTTCAACGAGTTTATTGTCAGAAAAAACCGGGCCTTGTGCCCGGTTTTTTACACATTGGTTTAAAACAACCATTTCACAACCAATAAATACTCTATTCAACCAATACGACATCAGGATAAATTCCTATCATTTTCAATGAAAAATAGAATAACTGACTGATTTAAATAATGAAACACCCTGTGTTATACAAGTTGGCACAGCGATTGCAATATAGTCGCTACACACAAGGGGTGAGTGTTCCTAAAAGGTAACCGTGTGTCGGGATATCGCTATCCTCCCCAAATTTAAAACATCGAGTGTTGTGGCAACACCCGCGCGATGCTCGAATTTTTTTTGGGTGGTAACTTTAGGAGCTTAAAATGATTGAAAATGTAAAAACATTCCTGCA
>CAYYBN010000111.1:0-1390 GCA_964470225.1 uncultured Methylotenera sp.
GTGAACCCATTTAATGACATGCGTGACAGTCAGGCGCAAACCACCTTCAATGCCGTGACCAGTGCCTTGAATGCCTTTCATTTAGCGTATCTGCATGTGGTGGAGGGTGGCATTCATGGTGGTGCCGAGTCTGAACCGTTTGACTTTGTGGCCATGCGCAAATTGTTCAAGGGTGGCTATATCGCCAATCTGGCCTATGACAAAGTCAAGGCCAATGCAGCGATTGCCAGCGGTCATGCCGATGCGGTGGCATTTGGTGTACCGTTTATTGCTAACCCTGACCTGGTCGCACGCCTTGCCAAGGATGCACCGCTGAATGCGGCGGATGCCAACACCTTTTATGGTGGTGGCGAAGCAGGCTATACCGACTATCCATTTCTGTTGGCCTGATGTTTTATTAACACTTGCTGCTTCGACAGGCCGCGATTGCGGCCTGTCGGCTTATGTGGCGGCGAGGAGTGCCTGCCTGCCTTGCTGACCGTGCGGGGCAAGCGTAGAATGCGCGCATCACCAAAAGTGCTTATCTGATTGTTTATCTCCATGTTCACTTCCTCGACGTCTCCTGAATTTCCGAATGCTGCGCAGCCGCCGAAACTGGTGGTGGCCAACTGGAAAATGCATGGCAACTTGCAACACAATCAAGCCCTGATTGCCGATTACCTGCATGGCCTGCAGTCCTTGCAAGGGAAAGTGGAGGTGGTGGTATGTGTGCCCTACCCGTATCTAGGGCAAATGCAACAGCTTTTGCAACATAGTGGCTGGTCGTGGGGTGCGCAAAATATGGCCAAATTTGCCGAGGGCGCTTATACCGGCGAAGTGAGTGCCAATATGCTGCGCGATTTTGGCGCCAGATATGTGATTATTGGCCATTCCGAGCGCAGTACTGCCTATTGCGAATCGGATGAAAATATTGCCGAAAAATTCATGCTGGCCAAACGCTCTGGTCTGACACCGATTTTATGTGTCGGTGAAACATTGCTTGAGCGCGAGGCTGGGGTAATGGAGCGCGTGGTGGGGCGTCAACTGGAAACCATCATCCGCTTATTTGGTGGTGCTGCCTTTGCCGACAGCCTGATTTCCTACGAGCCAATCTGGGCCATAGGCACTGGGTTGGCCGCCTCCGCCGAGCAGGCGGTAGCGATGCATCAATTTATACGCCAGACCGTACAGCAGGCCGATGCCAGCGCTGCCAGCCGGCTAAAAATCCTCTACGGGGGCAGCGTAAACCCGCAAAATGCGTTACAATTGTTGCATCATGAAGAAATTGATGGCGCGCTGGTTGGACGCTGTTCGCTGAACGCGTCGCAATTTATCCAAATATGCCAAGCCGCTTCACATTACACCGTTTGATCAAAAGTCAAACGCTATTACTGGACAGTTAAACCTATGG
>CAYYBN010000111.1:1400-6342 GCA_964470225.1 uncultured Methylotenera sp.
GAAAACATTATTTTGGTGATTCACGTGTTGGCCGCCGCCGCCGTGATTGGCCTGGTCTTATTGCAACACGGCAAGGGCGCCGATATGGGTGCGGCTTTTGGGAGCGGTGCATCTGGTAGCTTGTTCGGTGTCTCTGGCTCTTCTAACTTGTTAAGTAATCTCACGGCTATTTTCACCACCATTTTTTTTATCACGAGTTTGTCGTTGGCGTTTATCTCCAGTCATAAATCTTCCTCAGGCAGTGTGATTAAGTCTGCAGTCAGCAAGCAAGCCCCTGCCAAACCGGACATCACATTGGATACTGTGCCTGCTAAGCCAGTTGAAACAACACCCAAAGATATTCCCAACTAACATTGTTCATGGCCGTCGTGGTGGAATTGGTAGACACGCTATCTTGAGGGGGTAGTGACGAAAGTCGTGCGAGTTCGAGTCTCGCCGACGGCACCATGTGTAATCGCAGTATCAAAATTACGCATGATTCAGAACTAAATGCTTTTTGACCGGTATATGTAGTGGTGATGTCACTCATGCGTTGATAGCATGCTGAATCGATAGGGCAGGTTGCTGCGAGTTGGTCAGCTGTGATAATCCGATTTAACAGTCATAGAAAGCGACGTTGTGTTAGTAAATTACTTTCCGATTCTGATGTTTATATTGGTCGGGCTCGGCGTGGGCCTCGGACCACTCATCGCTGGCAAAATACTCTCACCGCACAAGCCTGATGCGGAAAAAAATTCTCCCTATGAATGTGGCTTTGAAGCGTTTGAAGATGCTCGGATGAAGTTTGACGTCCGTTATTACCTCGTGGCCATACTCTTCATTTTGTTTGACCTAGAAATCGCCTTTCTTTTCCCGTGGGCAGTCGTGATTCAAGACATAGGCCTCGCAGGTTTTTGGGCAATGATGGTGTTTTTGTTTGTTTTAGTGGTCGGCTTCATCTTCGAATGGATGAAGGGCGCCCTCGAATGGGATTAATGAGGTGACACGGACATGAGCATAGAAGGTGTTTTGGAAAAGGGCTTTGTCACCACCACGCTGGACACGGTGATAAATTACACACGTACCGGTTCGTTGTGGCCGATGACCTTTGGTCTTGCCTGTTGTGCGGTGGAAATGATGCATGCTGGCGCTTCGCGTTACGATCTTGACCGTTTTGGTATTGTATTCCGCCCCAGTCCACGTCAGTCTGATGTGATGATCGTTGCCGGGACGTTGGTGAATAAAATGGCACCAGCACTGCGAAAAGTGTATGACCAAATGGCTGAACCACGGTGGGTGATTTCGATGGGTAGCTGTGCCAATGGTGGTGGCTACTATCATTATTCCTACGCGGTGGTACGTGGCTGTGACCGTATTGTACCGGTTGATGTCTATGTGCCAGGTTGTCCGCCTACAGCTGAAGCTTTGCTATACGGCATCATTCAGCTACAAAAGAAAATTAAACGTACCAATACCATTGCCAGAAGCTGATCCCAACCATGTCTGCCAAACTAGAACTTTTATCTGCCCAGCTCAAGCTTGCCTTAGGCGATGGCCTTGTCCGGTTAGAACAAAAGCTGGGTGAGATTACTGTAGAGGTCCGTACCAGTCAGCTTGTTGAAATGGCAGAGAAGTTGAAAACCCATGCCGAACTTCGCTTCGAACAGCTCATTGACTTGTGCGGTGTAGATTATGCCGAATACGGCGATGGTCGTTGGCAAGGCGCGCGTTTTGCAGTGGTGTTGCACTTGCTCTCTGTGAGTTTGAATCAGCGGGTGCGTATCCGCGCATTTGCTGTCGATGACGATTTTCCTGTATTTCCAACACTGGTGGATGTCTGGCCGGTGGCTAACTGGTTTGAGCGCGAAGCCTTTGATATGTTCGGCATGCTGTTTGAAAACCACCCAGACTTGCGCCGCATTCTCACTGATTATGGCTTTGTCGGTCACCCGTTCCGTAAAGATTTCCCGATGATAGGTCATGTTGAGATGCGTTACGATCCAGTACAACAGCGCGTGATTTATCAGCCAGTGTCCGTCGAGTTGCGTAACAATGTGCCACGCCAGATTCGTGACGAGGGAGCACACCATGGCTGAAATTAAAAACTACACCATGAACTTTGGTCCGCAGCATCCGGCAGCGCACGGTGTGTTGCGACTGGTGCTGGAGTTGGATGGTGAAGTGATTCAGCGTGCTGACCCGCACATTGGCTTGTTACACCGCGGTACCGAAAAACTGGCAGAAAACCGTACTTATCTGCAAAGCGTACCCTACATGGACAGGCTGGATTACGTGTCTATGATGGTGAACGTGCATGCCTATGTCATGGCCATCGAAAAAATGCTAGGCATCGAAGTGCCGGTGCGTGCGCAATACATTCGCGTCATGTTTGACGAAATCACCCGCGTACTCAATCACTTGCTCTGGTTAGGCGCGCATGCACTGGATGTTGGTGCCATGACCGTGTTTTTGTATGCCTTCCGCGAGCGTGAAGACCTGTTCGACGTGTATGAAGCCGTTTCTGGTGCCCGTATGCATGCCGCGTACTATCGCCCTGGCGGCGTGTATCGTGACTTACCTGACCGCATGCCACAACACGAAACCACCAAATTCCGTAGTGCCGACGAAATTAAGCAGCTGAACGAAAACCGTCAGGGTTCGGTGCTGGACTTTATTGAAGATTTTACCAACCGCTTCCCCGCATATGTCGATGAGTATGAAACCCTGCTGACCGATAACCGTATCTGGAAACAGCGCACAGTGGGTATTGGTGTAGTCACGCCTGAGCGTGCATTGGCGCTAGGACTGACCGGGCCGATGTTGCGAGGCTCAGGCAGTGCCTGGGACATGCGCAAAAAACAGCCGTAGGAAGTTTACGACAAAATGGATTTAGATATCCCACTGGGTGTGAACGGTGATTGTTATGACCGCTATTTGGTACGCGTGGAAGAAATGCGCCAGTCCAACCGTATTATCAAGCAATGTGTGGATTGGCTGCGAAAAAATCCAGGTGCAGTGATTACCAGCGATAACAAGGTAGCACCGCCTGCGCGCGAAGGCATGAAAACCAATATGGAAGACTTGATTCACCACTTCAAGTTGTTTACCGAAGGTTTTCATGTGCCCGCAGGTGAAGCCTATGCCGCGGTTGAGCACCCCAAAGGCGAGTTTGGTATTTACATGGTCTCTGATGGCGCTAACAAACCTTATCGTTTAAAAATCCGCGCGCCGGGTTTCGCACACATGGCCGCCTTGGACGAGATGACCCGTGGTCATATGATTGCTGACCTGGTGGCGATTATCGGAACTCAGGACATTGTGTTTGGTGAAATTGACAGATAAGAAATTGACACAAAAAAAACGACGGACAAGAAACACAGAAATAAGCAGATTGCGCAGGAAATCACAGGTACCAGCATGTTAAGCACAGAAGCCATAGAAAAAATCGACTACGAATTGACCAAATACCCGCCAGATCGTCGTCAGGCAGCGGTGATGTCAGCGTTGCGTATTGTGCAGTTGGAACGTGGATGGTTATCCAAAGAAAGCATTTCCGAGGTGTCCAAATACTTAGGTATACCGGAGATTGCCGCACTTGAAGTTGCAACTTTTTACAATATGTATGACTTGCAGCCTGTCGGTAAATACAAAATCACGGTCTGTACCAACATCTCCTGTATGTTGCGTGGTTCGGATGAGATTGTGGACCATCTGCAACACAAGCTCGGTGTGGGTTTGAATGAAGTCACTGCGGATGGCAAGTTTTGTCTGAAAGAAGGCGAGTGTATGGGCTGTTGTGGTGGTGCACCGTTATTGCACATCAACAATACCGAGATGTATGAGTATTTGACCACCGAAAAAGTGGATGCCTTGCTGGACACATTGAAATAAGGTTTTATTCAAAATGGCAACAACAATCTATTCCCCTGCAAAAGTCGCGCCTAGACCACTGGTGAAAACCGATTTGGACGGGCAAACTCTGGTCACGCTGCGTACCTTGTCAGAAAACAATCCAGCGTCGCTTGCCACCTATGAAAAAGTTGGTGGCTACACCCAACTCAAGCGGCTGGTGACCGAGAAAGTGAAAGCGACTGAAATCATCAATCAGGTCAAAATTTCCAATTTGCGTGGCCGTGGCGGTGCAGGGTTCCCGACCGGCCTTAAATGGAGTTTTATGCCACGTTACTACGATGGCACCAAGTATCTGGTCTGCAATAGTGATGAAGGCGAGCCTGGCACGTTTAAAGACCGTGACATCATTCGTTACAATCCGCACCAGTTGATTGAAGGCATGGCCATTGCTGCCTATACCCTGGGGGCGCGTGTGGGATATAACTATATTCACGGCGAAATCTGGCAGGATTACGAAGTGTTTGAAACTGCATTGGCCGAAGCACGTGAGGCCGGTTATCTGGGTGAGCATCTGTTTGGCAGCAATTTCAGTTTTGACCTGTATGCGGTGCATGGCTATGGCGCCTATATTTGCGGCGAAGAAACCGCATTGATTGAATCGATTGAAGGTAAAAAAGGTCAGCCACGTTTTAAACCTCCCTTTCCGGCCAGTTATGGCGTGTTTGGCAAACCGACCAACGTCAACAACACCGAAAGCTATGCCTCGATTCCGTGGATTATGCAACATGGCGGTCAGGCCTTTGCTGACCTCGGTGTGCCAAACTCGGGCGGTAGCAAGTTGTTCTCGGTGTCCGGTCATGTGGAAAAACCGGGTAACTACGAAATTAAAATGGGCACACCTTTTACCGAATTACTGGCCATGGCTGGTGGTATCTGGAAAGGTCGGCAACTGAAAGCCGTGATTCCAGGCGGGCCATCGACCGCGGTAATGCCTGCCAGTGCCATTCTTGGCGCGACCATGGACTATGATGGATTAAGCAAGGCCGGTTCCAGTTTGGGTGCGGGTTCCATGATTGTCATGGACGAAACCACCTGCATGGTAAAAGCGCTT
>CAYYBN010000112.1:0-6301 GCA_964470225.1 uncultured Methylotenera sp.
CTGCACAAGCATTTCGCGCAACTCATCCCATTTAGGTGCTGGCAATATGGCTCTAAGGGTGGATTTTGATTGCTTGGTGTTTTCGTCATAGTCAGACGTGGCGGCATCAAAATTTGTTGCCATAAGAAAAAGTATCAATCCATCATCATTGCTATTATCCACCGCATCTTTCACTTCTTGCATCAACAAATCGCCATCGCGGGCAACGTAAGCATCAACCGCTTTTCTAAAATCGGCATGGGCGGGATGGTGCACTAAAAACAGCACAAGACTAATGAGCAGCATCCACAGCATTTGACTGTGAGTGCGTTGTTTTAACGGCGATAGAGCAGATATATTGAAATACGGCATGGGCAAGACCTCATACGCTTTGTAAATAACGTGCATATTTCATGCTCGCGAATAATAACATATGTAAATAACTGAATTTTAATGGAATTTTTATTTATTCTTTTAAAAGTTAGCATGATTGGTTGTATCTAATGAACCAGTTGGCTGTATTCAAATGGCCATTAAAAACTACAGCAACCCATCATCACTCTTCTGATTGAATGCACCTTTCAATTGTTGCCTTAGTAAATCGCCATCATGAGCTACGTAGGCATCAAGTGCTTTTCGAAAATCAGCTTTTCAAGAGTTCAAAAAACAGCATCCAGAAAATTAAAATAAGCGATGCTATTAACATTGCGGTTGAGTTATGTTTATAACTATGGGTTAAGAATTGGTGAAAACTATTTTGAAGATACTCTGTAATTAACGAGTATGTACAGGAATTATTCCCGAAAGATTGGAATGCTTCTTTTGGATGAGGCGTTAAAAAAGGCGCCGGAAGCGCCTTTTGTGTATTACTGTTTTTTCGCAGTGGCAGGTGATTGTATGGGCTTACTATCCACCGCTGCCGGATGCTCAATCACCTGATAAAACACTTCATCTTGCTTAATCATGCCCAGCTCACTGCGTGCCCGTTCTTCGATGGCTGACTGGCCTTGCTTGAGGTCTTGCACCTCGGCACGTAGCGTATCGTTGCGCTGGCGATAATAGGCATTGCGTTTTTGTTCAGTCTCCAGCGTTTGCTTGTATTGCCAAACCTGTAGCCAGCTACCCTTGCCGAACCACAACGGGTATTGCAGCAAGGCCAGCATGACAATTAACAGTAAGGTCAGTTTACGCACAATTGGCGCGGGTGAGTCGTCACATTATTTGAATAACTGGTAGAACGCAGACAAACCGGCGTAGCTGGTGGCATCGCCGAGTTCTTCTTCAATCCGCAGCAACTGGTTGTACTTGGCCACGCGCTCGGAGCGGCACAGCGAACCGGTTTTGATTTGCAGCGCATTGGTGGCGACTGAAATATCGGCAATCGTGGTGTCTTCAGTTTCGCCAGAGCGATGTGACACTACCGCCGTGTAGTTGGCGCGTTTAGCCATTTCAATGGTCTGGAAGGTTTCAGTCAGCGTACCAATCTGGTTGACTTTAATCAGCACCGAGTTGGCCACGCCTTTCTGGATACCTTCGCGCAGGATTTTCGGGTTGGTCACAAACAGGTCATCACCGACCAGCTGCGTGGTTTTGCCCAGACGTTTGGTCAGAATGTCCCAGCCTTCCCAGTCAAATTCGCTCATGCCATCTTCGATGGTGATGATAGGATATTTGTCAGCCAGTGTCGCCAGATAGTCGGAGAACTGCTGTGAGGTCAGTGCTGCACCTTCGGATTCGAGATGGTATTTGCCATCTTTGTAGAATTCGGTACTGGCGCAGTCCAGACCCAGATAAATGTCTTTACCTGGCTCGTAACCGGCGGCATGGATGGACTCCATAATCAGTTGCAGCGCAGATTCGTTGGACGGCAAGTTAGGCGCAAAACCACCTTCGTCACCAACGGTAGTCGCCAGACCTTTGCTATGCAGGGTTTTCTTCAGTGCATGGAACACTTCAGCACCAGCACGCAAGGCTTCACGGAAGGTGGGCAAACCCGCCGGAATAATCATAAATTCCTGAATATCCACCGAGTTATCTGCGTGCGCACCACCGTTGATGATGTTCATCATCGGTGTAGGCAATTGCATAAAGGCAGAACCGCCCAGATAGCGGTACAAAGGCAAACCGCTTTCTTCGGCAGCAGCACGGGCACAGGCCATGGATACACCCAGAATGGCATTGGCACCCAAACGGTCTTTGTTGTCGGTGCCATCCAGCTCAATCAGGGTTTTGTCGATAAAGCTTTGTTCTTCGGCATCCAGACCAATAATGGCCTCGGTGATTTCGGTGTTTACGTTCTCTACCGCCGTCAGCACGCCTTTGCCCAGATAGCGGCTTTTGTCGCCATCACGCAGTTCCACTGCTTCCTTGGTGCCGGTTGAGGCACCAGATGGCACTGCTGCACGACCGATGACGCCACTTTCCAGCAATACATCGACTTCTACGGTGGGGTTACCACGAGAGTCCATAATTTCGCGGGCGATAATATCAACAATAGCACTCATGAGATTTTCCTTTAGAAAGTAAATAGCGTAGCCGCAGACTTAACGGATGTCAGCAGATCAAAAACCTGGCCAAATGGATACCAGAATTATCTGCGTGTATCCGCGTTCATCTCCGGCAAAATCAGGGGTTACAGCGATTGTTCAGCAAAACCGGCTTTTTTGACCAGTGTATCTAAATTCACCAGCAGATGCAGCAACTCTTCCATTTTGCCTAAAGGCCAGGCATTAGGGCCATCAGATAAAGCCTTGCTCGGGTCAGGATGGGTTTCCATAAACACCCCGGCAATACCGCTGGCCACTGCAGCGCGGGCCAATACCGGCACAAACTCGCGTTGACCGCCACTTTTGTCGCCCTGACCACCCGGTTGTTGCACCGAGTGGGTGGCATCAAATACCACCGGACAGTGCGTTTCACGCATGATGGCCAAGCCGCGCATATCCGACACCAGTGTGTTATAGCCAAATGAGGCGCCGCGCTCGCAGACCATAATGTTATCCACGCCGCCGTTGGCTTCTTTGGCTTTGTTCACCACTTGCTTCATATCCCCCGGGGCCAAAAACTGGCCTTTTTTGATATTCACCGGTTTGCCGGATTGGGCGCAAGCAACAATAAAATCGGTCTGGCGACACAAAAAGGCCGGGGTTTGCAACACATCGACCACCGCCGCCACATGCGGCACCTGTTCTTCGGTATGCACGTCGGTCAAAATAGGCACGCCAATTTGCGCGCGCACTTCATCCAGAATTTTCAGGCCTTCTTCCATGCCAAACCCGCGGAAGGTTTTGGTAGAACTGCGGTTGGCTTTGTCATACGATGATTTATAAATAAACGGCACGCCAACGCGGGCAGCGATTTCTTTCAACTGACCGGCGGTATCGATGGCCATTTGTTTGGACTCGATGACACAGGGCCCGGCAATCAAAAACAGGGGGTGCTCGATGCCGACATCAAAACCACATAACTTCATCTATAATTCCTTTGTTGTTATCCAGCCGCAAACGGTTATTTGCCCAGCTTTTGATTGATAGCGGCCTGTACATAGGCCTTGAACAGCGGATGGCCGCTGCGCGGGTTGGAGGTAAACTCCGGGTGGAACTGGCAGGCCACAAACCATGGATGCACGTTTTGTGGCAGTTCTATCATCTCGCACAACTCTTCGCGTGGCGTACGCGCAGACACCACCAGACCTGCCGCTTTTAACTGCTCAACATAATGGTTGTTGACTTCATAGCGGTGGCGGTGACGCTCGTTGACTTCGCTGCCATAAATACTGGCCGCCAGCGTGCCCGGCACAATCGGACAGCTTTGTGCGCCCAGACGCATGGTGCCGCCCAGATCGGAATGCTCGTCGCGTTTTTCCAGCTTGCCGGAAGCGTCCATCCACTCATCGATCAGGCCAATCAGCTTGTGCTCGGCATTGGGGTTGAATTCGGTACTGTTGGCATCGGCAAGCCCGGCAACATGACGCGCATATTCAATCACCGCCAACTGCATGCCCAGACAAATGCCCAGATAAGGCACTTTGTGCTCACGTGCATAACGGATGGCGGCAATCTTGCCTTCAGTACCACGTACACCAAAGCCACCTGGAATCAGAATCGCATCCATGCCCTTGAGCGCGTCGGTGCCCTGTTTTTCGATGTCTTCACTGTCGATATAGTGGATCTTGACCTTGGACTCGGTATGAATGCCGGCATGAATCAATGCTTCAGTCAGCGATTTATAAGATTCGGTCAGGTCTACATACTTACCGACAAAGGCAATATCGACCAGATATTTGGGGTTGGCCTGGGCATGGCTGATTTTTTGCCAGGCGGACAAATCAGCCGCACGTGCCAGAATATTCAGCTTGTGGCAAACAATTTCATCCAGCATTTGCGCATGCAACAGGCCGGGGATTTTGTAAATTGAATCGCTATCAATCGCGCTAATCACCGCCTCATAGGCCACATTGGTAAACAGCGCAATCTTGCGTTTTTCATCTTCGGGGATTTCGCGCTCGGCGCGGCACATCAGAATATCCGGCTGAATCCCGATTTCACGCAGTTCTTTTACCGAGTGCTGGGTGGGTTTGGTTTTCAGTTCACCGGCAGTCGGAATCCACGGCAACAGCGTCAGGTGGATATAACAGGCGTTATTTTTGCCTTCTTCGATGCCCATCTGACGGATGGCTTCGAGGAAAGGCAGGGATTCAATGTCACCTACCGTACCACCCACTTCCACAATCGCCACATCGGCGCCTTCGGCACCGCGTTTCACATGCGCTTTGATTTCGTCGGTAATGTGCGGAATCACTTGCACGGTTTTGCCCAGATATTCGCCACGACGTTCTTTTTTAATCACGGTTTCGTAGATCTGGCCAGTGGTGAAGTTGTTGCGTTTGGCCATTTTGCTGCTGATAAAGCGCTCGTAGTGGCCCAGGTCGAGGTCGGTTTCGGCGCCGTCGTCGGTCACAAACACCTCGCCGTGCTGAAACGGTGACATGGTGCCGGGGTCTACGTTGATATAGGGGTCCAGCTTGAGCATGGTGACTTTGATGCCACGCGATTCGAGGATGGCGCCGAGGCTGGCGGCCGCGATACCCTTTCCAAGAGAAGAAACAACACCGCCGGTTACGAATACATATTTGGTCATGGAGTAGGGTATAAGAATTGTGACAGACGGGACATCATTTTACCGCAAAGCCCCCCTGCCCACAATCAAGGCGCGGCAATCATGGTCCTGACAAGGATGATAAAAAGTGAGGGCTTAAAAGCGAAGGCTAAGATTTGAATGATAACGTCATCGCCATCGCAGTGTTGTTTTAGACCCGCCTCAAGGCGACCTAAAAAACAAATTCTTTACACCAACCAGCCTATTAATATTGTCGGATGCGCATGTCCCTATGCCATGCATGCATCTTTTGCTCTAGAATCAGAGCGTACTTTTACTCTGTGAGAAATACGCATGTCAACACCAAGCATAGACTGGGCAGCGATTGCTAGCAGCCCCGCGTTCAGGCAATTACATCAAGGCCGCAAGCGCCTGCAATGGCTGCTCTTATCTATGGCCCTGCCCTACTTTTTTCTGCTGCCGGTCAGTACTGCCTACTTCCAAGCGTGGCTGGCACAACCGGTGTTTGGCGTGATGAATGTCGGATTGTTGTTTGCATTAAGTCAGTTTGTGCTGGCTTGGGGGGTGGCTTGGGTGTATGTGGTGGTGGCCAATCGCCATTTTGATCAGCAAGCAAAACGGATTGTTGCCGAGTTTTCGACGCAGCTTAGTAATAGCCAAGGCGATCACAAGATAGAGGTGCATGTCTGAGATTGCAACTCAGTGCAGCTTATCGAGCGCACATGCATGCGCGCTATTCGAATGAACCATACAAATACATTGGGGGTGTCATGTTTAAGATGCAGTGTTTATTACTCTGGCTAATAGCGCCAGATTTACATGCCGCGGGCGCAGTGTCTGCCCATTACCAATGGCTGACACTGGCGGTGTTCGCCAGCATTATTACACTGACCATGGCGGTGACCTGGTGGGCCAGCCAGCGGGTTAAATCGGCACAGGATTTTTATGCCGCCGGCAATAGCATCAGCGGCGTGCAAAATGGCTGGGCGATTGCCGGTGACTATCTGTCAGCCGCTTCGTTTCTAGGCATCGCTGGGCTATTTTCGATATATGGCTACGATGGCTTTATGTACTCGGTCGGCTTTTTGATTGGCGCCTGGAGTCTGTTCTAGCTGCCTATAACGCAGGCGAAGGCACTGTTTTAGCGTATCTGGAGGGCAGGACGATCCGCTCACAGGGCAAGCTTATAAACCCTTCCGGACGA
>CAYYBN010000113.1:0-6287 GCA_964470225.1 uncultured Methylotenera sp.
GCGACGCATTGCCACGTCAAACGGCTCGTTCTCTTTCACACGAATAGCGGTCATGTATATCCCTATCCTTTAAATTTGGTAGACAGTTAAAATAAGCCAATCAATCAGTGGCGCATTGATACAGCGTTGAAAACCGCGTATTCTATCGCGCTTAATTCGATACATCAACCTTTTTATTTACATTTACCATGCTGGTGCTGGGCATAGAATCTTCCTGTGACGAAACCGGTGTCGCCTTGTACGACACGCAACAAGGCTTGCTGGCACACGCGCTACATTCGCAAATCGACATGCATGCTGCTTATGGCGGCGTGGTGCCCGAGCTTGCCTCACGCGACCATATTCGCCGGATATTGCCGCTGACCCAACAAGTGCTGCAAAATGCGGGCAGAACACTGGCCGACATTCAAGGCATTGCCTACACGCAGGGGCCGGGATTGGCGGGGGCTTTGCTGGTGGGCACCAGTGTGGCGCAGTCATTGGCCTATGCCTTGCAAGTACCCACTGTCGGCGTACACCATCTGGAAGGCCATTTGCTGGCGCCCTTACTGGAAGCCACCCCCCCCACTTTTCCGTTTGTGGCGTTACTGGTATCGGGCGGCCACAGTCAATTGATGCGAGTGGATGGTATAGGCGCCTACACTTTGCTCGGTGATACGCTGGATGATGCTGCTGGCGAGGCGTTCGATAAAACCGCCAAGCTGTTAGGTTTGGGCTACCCCGGTGGGCCAGCAGTGGCTAAACAGGCGGAAGCAGGCCAGCCGCGATTTCAGTTACCTCGCCCCATGCTCAACAGCCCCGATTTGAATATGAGTTTTAGTGGCCTGAAAACGGCAGTGCTGACCCTGGCCAAGCAGCAGCCAGTGCTGAACATTGCCGCCATACAAGACATAGCCTACGCATTTCAGGAAGCCGTGACCGAGATTCTGGTACATAAATGCCTGAAAGCGCTCAAGCAGACCAAATTAAACACACTGGTGGTGTCCGGCGGCGTCGGGGCGAATACACGTTTGCGTGACCAACTGAATGCCGCTGCGGCCAAACGTGGCGTCCGCGTCAGTTACCCCAGACTGGAATTTTGTACCGACAACGGTGCCATGATTGCCTTCGCCGGGGCCATGCGGCTGCAAGCCATGCAATACAGCCAAACGTCCTACAGCTTTAATGTGCGTCCACGCTGGGATTTGGCAGAGCTACAAACGCCGACGCTTGAATGATTGAACCGCAGATAAACGCCGATGCATGCAGATACCTCCTGTACATCTTAACCACCCACTTTTAACCATATTCGCTTATCTGCGACCAATTATTTTTTGCCGAAACGGCTTTCTGTGCCCGCCAGTAGTTTGTCGATATTGGACTGGTGCCGCACAATCAGGAAAGCGGCCATGATAACTACCACCGCCACATATACCGGATACGGTGATAGAAAGTACCAGGCAATCAGCGGTGACAATACCGCAGCCACCAACGCCGACAGCGACGAAATGCGGCTGAGTAAAAACACCCCCAGCCAAACGCCCATGGTGCACAATGCCAACCAGCCGGAAAACGCAATCATCACGCCCAAGGCAGTGGCTACGCCTTTGCCACCTTTGAATTGGTGATACAGCGGAAACAGGTGGCCGAGAAACACTGCCAGACCCACCAGTGCCACCACATGCATCAACATACCCGCCTGCAAGGCCAGCCACACCGGTAACCAGCCTTTGAACACATCGCCCAACAGTGTTAGTATCGCGGCGGATTTTTTGCCGCTACGGGCAACATTGGTGGCGCCGATATTGCCACTGCCCACCGTGCGCGGGTCAGGCAAACGATAGAGTTTGCTGACGATAATGCCAAAGGCAATGGAGCCAATCAAATAGGCGGCCACAATCCAGATCAGCGCTTCCAGGTCGAGGGCAAAAACGTTCATGGTGTTACTTTCTTGGCAGCCCCCGCATGGGGCAACCGGGTTGTTGTATGATGCCAGATGATACTGGAATCCCGCAGGGGCGGGAACGAAAATTCAGCAAAGGCCGTTACATGGACACTATTTTTCTAGAACAAGTGAAGGTACAAACCCACCTTGGGGTCCCCGACTGGGAGCGACAAGTGGCGCAGACCGTGGTGCTGGATATTGAATTGCGCTATGATTTTAGCCGTGCATGTCTGAGCGATGCCATCGACGACACCATAGATTACGGCCAGGTGGTACAGCGCATCCGCGAGACGCTGGCTGCGCATCGCTTTAAGCTGGTAGAAGCGCTGGGCGAGCATGTGTGCCAACTCATTTTGCAGGAATTTGGCGCGCAACAGGTGACGCTAAAAGTCAGCAAGCCCGGCATTTTACCTGGCCTGAAAGCCTTGGGCGTGCAATTGACGCGGGCGCGTTAGAAGGCGTTTAGCCTGTCCTTTAATGACGCAGGCTTTACGTCAGTTCCGATTTAATATTGCTGCGCCAGTGCCATCAGGCGACGAATGCGCTCTTCGGTTTTCGGGTGGGTACTGAACAACCCGGCCAAATCAGCACCGGACAATGGATTGATAATCATCATTTGTCCGGTTTCGGGATGTTGTTCGGCGGTCATGTTCGGAATCTGATGTGCGTAATTGTGAATTTTTTCCAGTGCCGCCGCCAGCGCTTTCGGGTCACGACTAATCTCGGCCCCCATGCGATCGGCCTCGTATTCGCGTGAACGGGAAATGGCCATCTGAATCAGTGAAGCTGCCAGCGGTGCCAATATCATCACCAAGATGCCCAGCGCCGGATTCGGGCGGTCTTCGTCGTCACGGTGGGCGCCGCCAAACAGCATGCCAAACTGGGCAATCGAGGAAATGGCCCCGGCAAAAGTAGCTGACAAGGTTGAGATGAGTGTATCGCGGTGTTTGACGTGTGCCAGTTCGTGCGCCATCACCCCGCGTAACTGGCGGGCATCCAGAATTTGCATAATGCCGGTGGTGGCTGCCACCGCAGCATTTTCCGGATTGCGGCCAGTGGCAAAGGCATTCGGCTGGCTTTCGTTAATCACAAACACGCGCGGCATCGGCAATTCAGCGCGCTCGGCCAATTCTTTCACCATGTGGTAATAGCCTTTGAACTGGCCATCGCCATAATTGTTGTCGGCATGAATCTCCACCGCGCCATACATCTTGAGCACGGCCTGATCACTAAACCAGTAAGCGTAAAAGTTCATGCCGCCTGCCATCAGCAGCGCCATCATCATGCCGGCTTGGCCACCCAACGCACCCCCCACCGCCATAAACAGGGCGGTAATCGCCGCCATCAACACAAAGGTTTTGGTCCAGTTTCCTAACATGCAACGCTCCTACAAACTTGGTTGATCTATAAATGGGGGGAGCCGAACGGATTTTCAAGCCATGCAAACCAGCAAAAATCGCTATAAAGACCGGTCAAGCAAACATATCGCCCACTTGTACATGTTGGCCTTGCACAAATTGCTGCGCGGTTTGCCGTTTGCCGCCTGGCAGTTGCAGCTCAAGGAGCTCCAAAGCGCCTGTGCCGCAGGCCACCAGTAACGGCTGGGTAGCCATCACCGTGCCGGGCTGACTGACAAGCGCATGCTCGACTACACGCGCCAGCCACAGTTTGCACACCTGATGACGGAACATGGTGGTGGCCACCGGGAACGGGTTAAACGCCCTGACCTGCCGACTGCACTGGCTGGCTGATTGCGTCCAGTCCAATGCTGACTCGGCCTTGTCCAGCTTGTGGGCATAGGTTACTAACGCCTCATCCTGCACCGTAGACGCTAACTGACCCGTGATTTGCAAGGTGTGCATGGCCTCGACCATCAAATGGGCACCGGCTTGGCTAATGGCGTCATGCAAGGTTTGCGTGGTGTCATTTTCGGTAATCGGCACCCGCCAGTGGCTGACCATGTTGCCGGCATCCAGTTTGGGCACCACCTGCATGATGGTCACACCGGTTTCTTGATCACCCGCCAAAATGGCACGATGGATAGGCGCCGCACCGCGCCAGCGCGGCAACAGCGAGCCGTGAATATTGTAACAACCACGGCTGGGCAGATTCAGCACCGTGGTTGGAATCATCAGCCCATAAGCGGCCACGATCATCACCTCGGCATTCACAGCGGCCAACTCGGCTTGCACTTCAGGCGGTTTCAGGCTGTCAGGCTGATACACACGCAAGCCATGCTGCAAAGCCAGTTGCTTGACCGGGCTGGCTTTGAGCTGCATGCCGCGTCCCGCCGGACGGTCCGGTTGCGTCAACACCATTGCGATGTGATGGCCGGCATCCATTAGCGCCTGCAAGGCAGGCACTGCAAATTCCGGGGTTCCGGCAAAAATCATGCGCATGCTGGGCTCCCGCTAGTAATTGTTACGTTCGATTTCGCGTGCATGCTTGACCATTTTGGTACGGATGCGGTTACGCTTGAGTGGCGACAAATACTCGACAAATACCTTGCCTTGCAAATGGTCCATTTCATGCTGAATGCATACACTGAGCAAGCCATCGGCCTCTAGCCTGAAGGTCTTACCCTCCACGTCTTGTGCCTCAACCTTAATGTGCTCAGCACGGGTGACTTGTTCGTAAACACCTGGCACCGACAGGCAGCCTTCCTCGTAGTCCTGACTGCCAGACTGGGCAATGATTTTTGGGTTAATCAACACCAGCAAATCGTTTTTTTCCTGGCTAAGGTCTATCACAATCAGGCGGATATGGCGGTCCACCTGGGTGGCCGCCAGGCCGATACCAGGCGCGGCATACATGGTTTCGGCCATGTCGGCCACCAGTTGGCGCAACGCGTCATCAAACACGACGACTGGCTTGGCCACGGTGTGCAATTTGGGGTCGGGATAATGCAAGATGGGTAGCATTGCCATGAACAAAAAAACCTCTGTATTGGTTGGTCTGCAAAATACCGGGCAAAAGCCCTGCTTTATCTGAAAGATCAGCCGACGCTCCACATGATAGATTGGGCATAGGCCAGTTTGTGGCCGGCCACACGGCCCATCATCATGAAAGACGTTGTCATGACCAAAATCGTTCGAATTATACCCTTGCTAGCGCTGCTTGCATGTACTCCTTGCTTGTCTGACGAGGCGATTGCTCTGCGCAACCCGCTGCCGCAACAGTATGTGGTGGTTAAAGGCGATACCTTGTGGGATATCGCTGGCAAGTTTCTGAAAAACCCGTGGCAATGGCCCACCTTGTGGCAAAACAACCGTACCACGGTGGCCAACCCGCACTGGATTTATCCAGGCGATGTACTGGTGCTGGAATGGCAACAGGGGCAACCGCAAATACGACTGACCCGTCCGGCCGTGACGCTGTCGCCGGGGGTCATTGTCAGCCCGCTGGCAGTCAACGCCATTCCGCCGATACAACCCACCAGTATTAACCCTTTCCTGATTCGCCCCATGCTGATAGAAGAAACCGAGCTAAAATCTGCTCCGCGCATTGTGGCTGCACAGGAAGAACGACAAATACTCAGCCCCGGCACCCATATTTATGTGCAAAACCTGCCGACCAACCCTGCTGGCGAGTGGACCATTTACCGTGAGGGCGAAGCGGTCAAAGACCCTGAAAATGGACAGGTGCTGGGCGTTGAAGCGCACTATCTGGGCGACGCACGCTTGCTACGCAACGACGCTCCGGCTACACTCAATATTTCCTATGCCAAGGAGGAAATTGCAGTGAATGACAAATTGGTCGCCATGCAGCCTGCCTTGCAGCAAGCCTATGTGCCACATGCGCCCATGCTTGCAGTGAAAGGCCAGATTGCGCGCATTCATGCCGGGATACAAGAAACAGGGGCTGGCCGCGTTATTATCATCAACCGTGGCAGTGCACAAGGATTGGAAGCCGGGCATGTATTGGCCATACAGCGGCAAGGTGCCGCAGTAAATGACCCTACGGTTACACAAGGCCCACCCAAAAAACTCTTGCTGCCCAACGAACCGGTAGGCTTGGCTATGGTGTTCAAAACCTTTCATCACATGGCCTATGCACTGGTCATGCAGGCGTCACAACCGGTACGTGTTGAAGATCTGGTGGTGAATCCCAGTGCAGTGCCCTAAGCCAGTAAACGGACTGTCAGGTGACTAACCCTGTATCCGACAGCGTTGGTAACGTGCCGCGTGCAGACACGGCGGCCTGGGTGGCACTCAGTCTGGTCAAAGGCTTGGGCAGTGCCACTTTCTGTCAACTACTCCTGCAGTTTCAATCTCCACAAGCCATATTATCGGCGTCTCGCGCTGACTTGCGCGGGCTGGTCAGTGATGACGTTGCCGATGGTATTTTGGTAGCCCCCGAACAG
>CAYYBN010000114.1:0-6213 GCA_964470225.1 uncultured Methylotenera sp.
TAATCACGCAAACCTTGTGCGCCTGTTTTCACAGCGCGTAAATGACTGACCGGGAAACGCAGGTCGGCCAGATACTGCATGGCGTCGGCATGCGAGGTGAGCGCAGGTACACTCTCACTGGCACCCAAGCCATAGGCAAAGAAATGCAGTGGGCGTTTGGCGGTAATTTGCGGATCTAGCTGACGCAAACTGCCTGCGGCAGCATTACGCGGGTTGGCAAACAGCTTGCCACCAGCGGCCGCTTGCTGGGCATTGAGTTGCTCGAAGTCTTTTTTGAGCATCAGCACTTCACCACGCACTTCCAGTAATACAGGCGGCTGGTCTATGGGCAAGCGTGCGGGAATGGCGCGTATGGTTTTCAGGTTATGGGTAACATTTTCGCCGGTATAGCCATCGCCACGGGTCGCGCCCTGTACGAAGATGCCGTGTTCATAGGTCAACGTAATGGCAAGGCCATCAAACTTGGGTTCTACTGCGTATTCAACCTCGGCTTCACCACTGCCCTCGCGGATACGGCGATCAAACGCTTCCAATTCTTCATCGCTAAACGCGTTATTAAGGGACAGCATGGCTTGCCGGTGCTGCACACTATCAAAAGCGGACAACGCCTGACCGCCGACGCGCTGACTGGGTGAGTCGGCGGTGACCAGTGCTGGATACTGTGCTTCAATCGCCAGCAGTTGACGGTAGAGGCCGTCATATTCATGGTCGCTGACCAGCGGAGTGTCCAGCACATAATAGTGATAATCCAGCTCGGCAATACGCTGTTTGAGCTGCTGCAAGGCATGCGCAACGGCGGAGTCATGCATGTGGAAATATCCTAAGAAAACAGGCGCAACGCCAGTGCACTGCCGGGCACGATGCGCTTGGCTTGCATGCTTTGATTAATCAGGGCCAGCTGCTGACGGATTTTTTGCCAGTGGGCTTCGCCGATGGGTTTGCGGTTCACATCGACCATGCTGGCATTTAAGCTCTGCGCGAACACTTGGGCGATGCTTAACATGTGCTCAAACGCCTGTTGATTATTTGCAGTGGTGGGAATGTCGAGTAGAAAGGTCACACCACTCATGACCGAGGTTTTTAACATCTCGCTGGAAAACAGCTTACCTTCGAAGTTTCGCAATACGAACTGCATTTGACCGGCGGCATCCACAGACTCGAAATGGCCTTGCGCATTGAGTTGCAGGCCATTGGCCTCGGCCAGGCCACGCAACTTGGTGGCATGGAACGCACTGTGTTCGGTAAGCAGATGAAATTCAATGGCTTTGTCGACGGCGATGCAAAACGTGTCCAGCGCTTGCGCCTGAGCGGCAGGGTCTGTACGTGACCAGGTCAACACTGCACCTGAGCTGTTTGCCAAGGCTTCGACGGCGTCTTGTACTTGCTGTAGCAGCGTCAGACTCACCGGACCGCCACGATCGGCCAGTTGTAATGCTAGCAATAACTGGCCCTGTGTCAGGTCGGGCGCAGCCATGGTCTTGGTCAGTTGTTGCCAGCCCTGGGCACTCGCTTGCCACCACAATTGCAATTGAGGCGACAAACTCAACAGCGCCTGACAGGCCGACCAAGGCAGAGCTTGCGTTGTAGATGTTTTCAACACTGCTACCCAGTCCATTTCTGCGTGCACAGCGGTCGGTAAGGTAACAGCGTGAAGCGGCTCCTCTGGAATCGCTGGCGTTTCTTGTGGCGCAACGTGATCATTCAGTGGGGCTAAGGTTTCTAAGGGTGCTGACTGTGCTTCAACGGAATGTTCACCATTTTGCAAAATATGTTCATCCGCATCCGGCGCTGATAAAGCTGTTGCTGCACTCGCCATGTCTTGCAGCACATTACTTGAGCTTTCCGCAGGGATTGCTGATGCCGGTTCGATGGCTGGTGCTTGAGTATGTGGGATAGGCGTTTTGGCTGTAGGTGAACTGGCAGTTGGAATATTCATGGTAAAGCTGGGTTCATCCACAGGCGCGCTGCCACGAACACGTGGCTCCGACATCCAGCCCTCACTGTTTTCGTCTTGCGGCTGCGCTTTAGCGCCGAGCGTAGGGGTCTCAGGGGGACGTGGCGGTGTATTAAACACCTGGTCCAGCACGTCATCGCCCCCCTGTACAAAGCCCTGCTCTATACTTTTGCGGTATTTGCGCGCTTGCCACCAGTTAAACACCAGCACCGCCAAAACGATGCCCACGCTTAACAACCCTATAATTAACCATACCTCAGTCATTGCCGTGCTTACCTTATTGATTGTTTTGCATCATACAACAAAACTTGGGCTAAGCCGTTTGCATACGCAGGGCTTCATCAATATCGACATCAACGATGCGCGACACACCCGACTCCTGCATGGTCACGCCAATCAGTTGTTGCGACATTTCCATGGTGATTTTGTTGTGCGATACGAATAAAAACTGCGTTTTTTCCGACATCACGCGCACCAGTTGGCAGAAACGCTCGGTATTGCTGTCATCCAGCGGCGCATCCACTTCGTCCATCAGACAAAATGGTGCTGGATTCAGGCGGAACAAAGCGAACACCAAGGCGATGGCTGTCAGTGCTTTTTCACCACCGGAAAGCAGTTGGATGGTGGTGTTCTTTTTGCCCGGTGGTTGGGCAAACACTTGTACGCCGGTGTCGAGAATCTCGTCGCCCAATAGCTCCAACTTGGCATTGCCGCCGTTAAACAGCGTTTGAAACAGTTCGCCAAAGTTGCGGTTGGCTTCATCAAAAGTCGCGCGCAGCTTGCCGCGGGTTTCACGGTCTATGCGTTGGATGGCGTCTTCCAATGTTTCGGTGGCCGTGAGTAAGTCTTGTAACTGACTGTCCAGATAGCCTTTGCGCTCTTTTTCTGTCGCCAGTTCTTCAATCGCCGCCATATTCACTGGCCCCAGTTGCTGTATCTGCTGTTGCAGCTTTTGCGTGGTTTGTGCCAACGTCTGCGCCTTGCTGTCGTGATCCAGCCCTAGCTGCAAAGCCGATTCCTCTAGACGAGTTTCCGCCAGTGCTTGCTGGCATTGCTCGACCTGCAAACGGCATTCCTGCTGTTTGAGGCGGCGCTGCTCAACCGCATCACGCAGCGGGTGCAACTGCTGCTCAATCAGCATGCGCTGCCGCTCTTCCTGTTGCAGTGTGGCTTCTTGCTGCGCCAACTGGTTACGCGCCTGTGCCAGCGCCTGCTCGCAGTCGTGTTGCCTGGTCAGCGCCTCGGCCAGATTGGCTTTCAAGGTGTCCATGCCACTGATGGCCAAGGTCTGCTCGGTTTCTTGCAGACGCAATTGCAAATGCTGGGTTTCCTGGGTGTTGTGAGTCAGTTTTTGTTGCAAGGCATGCAAGGCATTTTGCAGCAGGGTTTGCTCAAACTGTTGTGCCTGTTGCGCTTTTTCGGCCTGCTGCACACTGTCGCGCACATGAAAAAACGCCTGCTCCGCTTGCTGTTTGCTGGACTGCGCTTCACGTGCTGCCTGCTCCAGACCGGCTACTTGCGCCTGCTGGCTATCGATACGGCCTTGCACCAAGGCCATTTCGGCCTGCAAACTGTCTTGTTTGGCTTGCACCTGCGCCAACTCCTGTTGCAGCGCGGCCTGTCTGCGCGTGGCGTTGTCATGCGCCTGTTGCAGACGCGAGATCTGCATCTGCGCTTCGTGCATGGCGCTAGTCAATTGTTTGATGCGCGGATGTGCCTGTTGCTGTTGCTGACGACCCGCCTGCAAGTCCTGCTCCAGTTGCTGTACCTGCTGTTGCGCAGTCGTCACAGCGGCTTGCGCGTTTGGCAGCACCGCTTGCAGGTGATCCAGTTGTTGCTGACGTTCCAGCACCCCTTGCAACGCGGTTTGACGGCCATGATACACCGCACTGTAGCGCTGATAGATATCGCCCTGTTTGCTCAGCAAACATACGCCAGCAGGTAATTTGGCCTGATAGCTGGCCAGCTTGGTCACATCGTCCAGCACGTATACGCCGACCAGCCAATGTTGCAAGGCCCCGGCCAGTTGCGGATTTTTTAACGTCAGCAAACTATACAGGCTGGGCAGCCCCTGCCATTCGGCGGGCAAGGCTTCCGCCTGTGCAGCCGGATTGACCACCGCCAACGCAGCTTGTGGATGTGGCCAGTGCGCCCAGTCGGCAACCTGGGTGAGCAGCAAGGCATTCAGTTTATGGCCGAGATAGGCTTCGAGCGCCGGTTGCCAGACGGCATCAATCTGTACTGCTTGCCACAAGCGGCTGGCACCTTGCAAACCGGTTTTTTGCAGCCATGGGCCCAGCTGCTGGTCCTGCTGGATGCTCTGTTGCAATTTTTGCAGGGACTGCATTTCTGCTTCCAGCTGATGTAACTGGCGTTGCGCCTGCTGCAAATCCACCCTCGCTTGTTGCAAGCCCTGTTGCTGGGCTTGCTCCTGCTGGCGCCATTGCTGTAGTTGCTGTTCTTCCTGCTGCAAACTGGCTTGTTGCTGTTGCAGTTGTTGCTGGTGACTGTGTATGGCTTGCATATCCGGCAAGGCCCACTGCGACAGTTCCTGCGTAAGCTGCTGCCAGCGCTGGCTGGCTTCAGTCAGGTTGCGTTGCAGAAAATGCACATTGTTTTGTTCCAACTGGATTTGTTGTCTGCACTGTTGGACCGCTTGCTGGGCAGCATTGGCTGCCTGCTGTAGCGTTTGCAACTGGCTAGACTGAGCAGGTAACGCTTGTTGTAAGGCCTGCAGGTGGTCGGTTTTGTCGACCAAGGCCTGCTGCGCCAGCGTCAGCGCAGCTGATTTTTCTTCGAGTTGTTGTTGCAACTGTTGTTGCTGTTCGACGCCACGCTCGATCTGCGCCTGTAGCTGCTGTTGCTGTTGCAACAGGCGCTCACGGGCCTCTTCCGACTGCTTGACCTGCAATTCCAGATTGGAGACCTGGGCATTGGCTTCGTAAAAAGCCGCCTGGGTGTCATGTAAATGCGTGGAAGCTGACTGGTGTTGTTGGCGCGCCTGCTCCAGCGACAATTCGCAGCTACGCAAAGCCGCCATCTGCCCCTCCAGCGCATTGACCGCCTGCTCTACCGCCTGCGAAGCCGCTTCATAGGCCAACAAAGCATCGCGTTTGCGCAACCACCACCACTGCCCTTCCGCAAGCTTAAACGCCGCTTGCAAGGCATGGTATCTTTCGGTGACAACGGCTTGTGCTTCCAGCTTGAGAATTTGTTTGTTCAGTTCGCGCGAAATGTCTTCGACCCGCTCCAGATTTTCGCGGGTATCGCGCAGCCTGAGCTCGGTTTCGCGCCGACGCTCCTTATATTTGCTGATACCGGCGGCTTCTTCGAGAAACACGCGCAACTCTTCTGGTCTGGCTTCGACAATGCGCGAAATGGTGTTTTGGCCGATGATGGCGTAGGCACGCCCGCCGAGACCGGTGCCCAAAAACAAATCGGCCACATCGCGACGGCGCACGGCGGTATTGTTGATGTAATAGGTGGAGCCTTTGTCGCGCTCGATCACGCGCTTGACCGAAATTTCGGCATAATGATTCCACTCACCGCTGGCGCCACCCATGCTGTTGTCAAACACCAGTTCGACACTGGCGCGTGAAATGGGCTTGCGGTTGCCAGAGCCATTAAAAATCACTGCATCCATGGCATCGGCGCGCATTTCTTTGGCCGAGGACTCCCCCAGCACCCAGCGCACTGATTCCATGACATTGGATTTACCACAGCCGTTGGGCCCCACTACCCCGACACGTTGACCGTGTAAATGGATTGTGGTCGGATCCACAAAAGATTTGAACCCCGCAAGTTTTAGATGTGTCAGATGCAAAGTAAGAAAACCGCTTATCAGAATTATTCATCAGTCTCAGACGTTATAATACCCATTTTCTCAACGAAACATCATGACCATGAACGAACATTTACTCGGTGGCAAGCCTACGGCGCAACCCACCAAGTCGCTGGAAACTTTTGACAACCCGAATCCCGGCCGCGATTTTCACATTCATATGGAAATCCCGGAATTCACCTGCCTGTGCCCCAAAACCGGCCAGCCGGATTTTGCCACCCTGACGCTGGATTACATTGCCGATAAAGTCTGCGTGGAATTGAAAAGCCTGAAGCTTTACATGTGGAGCTTTCGTGATGAAGGCCATTTTCATGAAGATGTCACCAACCGCATCCTGGATGATCTGGCCAACGCTGTGAAGCCTCGCTACATGCGTCTGACCGCACGTTTTTATGTGCGTGGCGGCGTTTTCACCACC
>CAYYBN010000115.1:0-6208 GCA_964470225.1 uncultured Methylotenera sp.
GACACGAATACCGGCTTGCCATCCACCGACTTGACAACCGTTTGTGCGATGTCCTCCAGTGACGGATATAAGCCGATGCCACGCACCACCATGGCTGCGTCGCCACGGTGCATCAAGCCGCCACCAACGTTGCTGCTGTTCTTGCTCAAAGCCTGGCTGACTTCGTCGATGCTGATGGCGTATTTTTTCAATAAATACGGGTCCAGCTTGATTTGATACTCCTTGACCGCGCCACCAAAACTGGTGATGTCAGCCACGCCCGGGACCATGCGTAATTGCGGGATGATTTTCCAGTCTTGTATGGCGCGCACCTCGCGCTGCGGCATGCCCGCAGGCGCTTCCACCAGATAGCGGAAAATCTCGCCTACCGCAGTGGTGAGTGGCGCCAGGGTCGGTTGCAGGCCAGACGGCAAATTGACTCCTTGCAAGCGCTCAAGCACCTGTTGTCGGGCAAAATAGTCGTCAGTGCGCTCGGAAAAAGTCAAAGTGACTACCGACAGGCCAGTAATTGATACCGAGCGCATTTGGGCCAGATGCGGTACACCGCTCATGCCATGCTCTATCGGCAACGACACCACGCGCTCGACTTCTTCCGGTGCCAAACCCGGTGACTGGGTGACGATGATGACATGTACATCTTCGACATCCGGAAAGGCTTCAATCGGCAGGTTCTGTACCGCCACCCAGCCAAAAATGGCCAGTATCACCGCGCCGATTATTAAAAACACCCGCTGTTGCAGGGAAAACGTCATCAAACTTTTAATCATGGTATGCGCTCGCTTGCCTGAGGTGCCGGATTACTTATCCGAGGCCAGCTCGGAGTTGAGCAGAATCGCGCCCACGGTCACCACCCGCTCGCCGGGCTTCAGGCCTTCCTTGACGGTGGCATAGCTTTTTTGCTGCATATCCAGCACTACGCGGCGTTTATTCAAATGCAGCGGCGTTTCTTCAACAAACACATAGCTGTACAAGCCTTCAGTCACCAGCGCACTGTTGGGCAGCCGAATCACGGTGTGCTGACGGTTATCCAGCGGCGTGATGCGTGCATACATTTCCGGTTTCAACTTGCCCTGGCTGTCGACCACGCACCGCACCGGCACTCGCCGTGTCACCGGGTCGACCATGACGCCTATCGACTGAATACGGCCATTAAAGACCTGATCAGGGTAGGCATCGACTTGCAAACTGACTGCCTGACCGTTGTTGACCTTGCCCAGGTCACGTTCAGGCAAGTCTATACTGGCCCACAGATAGCGCGGATCGGTAACGATAAACAGCGGGTCGGTTGCGTCCGGACGCACCTCGCTACCGGGATTGACCTTGCGTTCAACCACCACACCGCTGATGGGAGAGCGCACCACATAGGCTTGCTGCTCGGAACGGCTCACTCCCAGTGTTTTCAGTCTGGCATGCGCGCGCTCGGCTTCGGCACGCGCCGATAACAGGTCGGCACGCGCCAGGTCGACTTCTTTTTGTGCGATGACGCCGCCTTCCAGCAGCATCTGGTTACGGTCCAGTGTTTTTTGCTTGTATTGCATATCGACTTCGGCCCGGCGTGCATCCGCCACAGCCGTACCCAAATCAGGCGAATCGACTTGTAGCAGCGGTTGACCGGCGCTGACCTGATCACCGACTTGCGCCTTGATGGCCTGAACACGGCCTAGCACTGGGGAATAAATCCTAGCGGTATGATTTTCATCAAAGGTCACCTTGCCGTTCAAGGGCTCGGTGGCAGGCGCCGGAATTTCCACCACCTGCTCGATTTTGAGGCTGGCCAGTTGGCTGGCGCCCGGCTGCAACACAATCTGGTTGCTGGCCGGTTTACTTAGGGGGGTGCTGGCCTTGTCTGCTGCCAGCACAGGCAGTGCGGGCAAGCTGCAGGCCAGCAACAGGCCCGCCATCCATGGACGGAGCGTGAACTGGGAAAACAGCGCATGTGCGTGATTATTCATTGCTATTATTACTTTCTATGGTCTCGCTTTGACAGGTTGCGGTCTGCCAGGCCGCCAATGATTTTGCATAATCGGCTTTGACGCTGACGGCCTCCAGTTGCAATGCGCGGTAAACGCGTCTGGCATCCAGCAAATCAGACACCGCCATGGCACCGTGCTGATAGGCAAACTCGGCAGCATCGGCGGCTTTTTGCGCCTCTTGCAAAATCTGCTGGTCAAAGCGTTTTTGCTTGTCGACCGCAGCCTGCAAATCGGCTGTGGCGCGCTGCACTTCGAGCGTAGCGATGGCCAGCGTTTGTGCCTTGGCTTCTTCGGCGGCAGCCAAATCCACTTCGGCGCGTGCCGCTTCGCCCTGATACTGATAGTTGGTGTACAAAGGGATAGAAATAGAGGCGCCCACAGTGTTTTCACCCGCGCCTGGCGCCTGTCCGGGGAAATGCTGGTAGCCCAAGCCCACGGTAACGTCTCTGGTTTGCAAGGCGTTGGCCAGTTTTTTGGCGGCCTCGGCCTGAGTAATTCTGGCGTCAGAAGCCAATACATCTGGCCGTTGTGACAAAGCACGTAGTTGGTTTTGCAATTGCGCCATTTGCGCAGGGCCGGGCGTCAGCCAGGGGTCGGTGGCTTGTAAGCGGCCCGCTTCTTCATCTTTACCCAGCAGATAAGCCAGCGTCGCTTGCGCTTTTTGCAAGTTGGCACTGGCCTGACGCACATCGTTACCGGCACGCAAGGCATCCACACGAATACGTGCCACCTCGGCAGAGGACACATCACCGGCTTTTAGCCGCAATTCAGCCGCTTGCAGCAGACGCTGGTAAAGCGCCTGATTTTCAGTTTGAATCTGTTGTGCATCTTGTGCCAGCTTGAGATCATAGTAGGCGTTTAACATAGCCAGCCACTGCACACGCAAGGTGTCTTTCCAGTCATAATCGCTGGCTTTCAGCGCATTTTCAGCCACCGCCGAACGTAGCTCGCGCTTACCACCACGCTCAACCAGTTGACTCAGTTGCAACGAACTGTTGTAGGTTTTGTCCAACAAGCCGTTTGCGCCGTTCTGGTTAACATTACCCTGGCTGCGGTTGAGGTTGATGCTCGAAAAACCAAACGACAAGACCGGGTTAGGCCGCTGGCCAGCAATCACGGTATCGGCCTGGGCAGCTTCGATATTGCGTTTGGCGGCGCGCAGTTCACGGTTATTGGTTAAAAACCACTGTTCGGCTTGACGCAGGGTCAGTGGCGTTACCTGGGACTGACTGCTCACCGGCTCCGCCGCATGTGCAGCCAGCGCAAACAGCAAGCCCCAAACGACAGTCAAAACAGGTATGCTAAGTAAAGGATGCAAACTTTTCATTTTTTATAATCACAGAATTTCTCAGTAGGTTAGCCTGCTTTGCTTACGACAATCTTTCATTACACCTATACCATGACCGTTTACAAACAACCTGTTTCTGCCCTGATACTGATTCACACCACCGACCTGCGCGTATTATTGCTGGAACGGGCAGACAAACCCGGCTTCTGGCAATCAGTCACCGGCAGTATTGAAGGCGATGAAATGCCGTATCAAGCCGCGATACGCGAGGTGCAAGAGGAAACCGGACTGAATGCGCTGGCCTATGATTTTCAGGACTGGCAGGCCAGCAATGTGTATGAAATTTATCCGCACTGGCGTCATCGCTATGCGCCGGGGGTGACGCATAATACCGAACATTTGTTTGGCCTGTGCCTGCCCTCGCCCATGACGGTAGAACTAGCGCCGGATGAGCATCTGCGTTACGAATGGGTAGACTGGCGCGAAGCAGCGAAAAAGGTATTTAGCTGGACCAATGTGGATGCGCTCAAACGGCTGGGGGAACAGTACGGGCGAAAGTTGGATTAGCCGCAGATGAACGTGGATGCACGCAGATAACTACAAAGTCTTTTTCACCACAGAGACACTGAGGCACGGAGAAAAGCAAAGCTTGTATTTCTTTAGTGTTATACCAGCTTGGGCCGGTATCCAACTCGTTGAATAATACAAAAGTCACTGAATCCGTTGTGCAACGGAATGACCGGCTAATGTTTGAGCCACAGAGAACACAGAGGTCACAGAGAAAAAGCAATTAACCGCAGAAAATGCCGAGACTACTCATAGAGCTAGCCATCACAGGCCATGCTGTTATCCTTCAGTGCCTTTCTCTGTGCCTCTGTGTCTCTGTGGTGAAGTTCAGTATTTATCTGCGTTCATCCGCGTTTATCTGCGGTTAAATTTGTTTTGTGTTTTTCTAAGCACGCAATGCGCACGTTACCAGGTCACGCACAGTGGCTTGCAGTTGGTCTCTGACGGCCTGACTCAGCGGCGTGGCTTGGTTGTCACGCTGTGGTTCGCCCCAGTGGCTGTTAGGAAAGTGTTTGTCGTTTTCAAAGCGCGGCAATACATGCCAGTGCATGTGCGGGGTTTTGTTGCCCAGGCTAGCGAGGTTGATTTTGTCCGGTTGTATCACTTCGCGGACAGCGCTTTCTACCGCGAACACCACTTTCATGGTGCGGGCGCGGTCAGCGGGGGCTAAATCGGTCATTTCTCTCACGTGTGCCAGCAATTCCACCCGACAATAGGCCGGATAATCGGCAACTTGGAGTAAAACCACCCGGCAAAAGTCGTCTTGCCATAGCAGGTCGTGCGGGGTGGGTTGGCACAGGGCGCAGCTTGCTATCGTCATCACTTATGACGCGGCCAGCATACGGTCCAGTGTCAGCTTGGCCAGTTCAGCTTCGTGTTTGGGGACTTTGATCTGGTTGACGATATTGCCTTCGGCCAGATTTTCCAGACACCAGGCCAAATGCTGCGGGTCTATACGCGCCATGGTCGAGCATTCGCATACCACGTGGCTCATAAATTGCACCAGTTTGTTTTGTGGCTTCATCTGCTCGGCCAAACGCGTGACCAGATTGAGTTCAGTGCCCACCAGCCACTTTGTCCCAGGTGCGGCTTCACTCACGGTGCGCAGAATATATTCGGTAGAACCGACATAATCAGAATTGGCGCATACTTCAAATGCGCACTCGGGATGTGAAATCACCTTGCCATCCGGATGCTGAGCACGGAACTGGTCGATGTTTTGTTTGCGGAACATCTGGTGTACCGAGCAATGGCCTTTCCATAACAGAATTTTGGCGTCTTTGATTTGCTGCTCGGTAAGCCCGCCCATCGGTAAATCTGGATCCCACACCGGCATGTGTTCTAGCGGGATATCCATCTGGTGACCGCTCCAGCGACCCAGGTGCTGGTCGGGGAAGAACAGCACTTTTTCACGCTGCTTGAAGCCCCAGTCCAGAATCTTGGGCGCGTTGGTGCTGGTGCAGACAATCCCGCCATGCTCACCGCAGAAGGCCTTGAGATCGGCGGCCGAGTTGATATAGGTAATCGGCGTGATGGTCTCGTCAAAGTTCAGCACCTTGTTCAGCTCGCGGTAACTGCGCTCGACCTTGGCCAGATTGGCCATGTCCGCCATCGAACAACCAGCGGCCAGATCCGGCAGAATCACCACTTGCTCGGGACGACTCAGAATGTCCGCCACCTCGGCCATAAAATGCACGCCGAGAAACACGATGAACTCGGCATCCAGACTGTCACAGTATTTGGACAACTTGAGCGAATCGCCAGAATAATCAGCATGGCGATACACCGTTTCATGCTGGTAGTGATGGCCCAGAATCACCAACCGCTTGCCCAGCTTGGCGCGTGCGGCAAGAATACGCGCCTGACAATCGTCGTCTTTGGCAGTCTGAAAATGATCGAATTTGATGGTGGCAGTTTGCATGCTGAAGTCAGAAAAGCGCTAAAAGCATTATTTTACAACCGATTAGCGTGAATCCCAATGCAAGAATGGCGATGTGGTATGACAGATTGAAAAAACATTCTTTACCGCAGATAAACGCAGATCCACGCAGATAAAAACTAAATGCTTCACCACAGAGACACTGAGGCACTGAGAAAGGCGCTGTGGGATGGCAACATGATTTCTTAGAGCTCGATGTATCCGATATATCAGCGTTAATCTGTGACCTATTGCTTTTTCTCTGTGCCTCGGTGTCTCTGTGCTGAAAGTTTTTATCTTTGTACCTACAAGCTATTTACACCAGCCTGCGCAGCAATCGGCCACCCGCTTTCATCACCCCCAGCAAATCATCAATGTAGGTGTACAGCACTGGAATAAACACCAGACTGAGGATGGTCGAGGTAATCAACCCGCCGATCACGGTAATCGCCATCGGTGAGC
>CAYYBN010000116.1:0-6137 GCA_964470225.1 uncultured Methylotenera sp.
AAATATCCCGGTGTCATCCGTGTGGTCATCGGCCAGCCGATAGACACCCATGGACTCAAGCCCGATGCCCTGAACAAGCAGGTGGAAGACTGGATAGAAGCGGAGATGTTGCATCTGTGATGACACAGCAGTTGCAACTTGCCGATGGCCAGATCATTTCCTACCAGCTTGAGCTGCGCGCGCGCCGTACCATAGGCTTAAAAATTACTGCCAACGGGCTGGTGGTGCATGCGCCCAAACGCATTAGCGCGACCCAATTACAACAGGTGTTGCAGGAAAAAGCCGGTTGGATACAGCAAAAGCTGGCCTTGCGAGAAGCCAATCAGGTGGCGCCCATGCAGTGGCAAGATGGCGAACCGCTGATGTATCTGGGGCGTGACCTGACGCTGTCGCTGATGACGCACCCCACTTCACGCGCAGTGATGCTGGAGGGTGACCGACTGGTGGTACGCTCGCCGCATATCGGCAATGCCGACTGGGTCGCGCGCAAGGTTTTGCAGTGGTATGCGCAACAAGCCTTGCCTGATTTTCAGCGTCGGGTGGCATTGGTGGCTACGCAAATGGGCGAACAGGTGAGCGCGGTAGGTTTATCCAACGCCAAATCTCGCTGGGGCAGTTGCAATAGCCGCAAGCAGATTCGACTCAACTGGCGCCTGATTCAAGCGCCGCCACACATCATTCAGTACGTGGTTTGCCACGAAATGGCGCATCTTAAAGAAATGAACCACTCTGCCAGGTTTTATTCGGTGCTGGAACGCCTGTTCCCGCAGCATTTGCAGGCCGAAAAAGAAATGAAGGCGCTGTCAGCGATATTGCATCGCATGGCCTGAGGTGCTTAACGCGCCTGTTTGATTTCCGCCACCAGTTGATCCAACACCATCTGCAACGTAACAGCGTCAAGGTCACCAGAGCCATCTAGACCTTGATGGTGCACCTAGCAATAGAGTTGCCTGGCGCAAAATAGCTGCGGCAACTAAAGCGAGACCAATGTGTGCGATTAAACTTTTGGCAGGCGAGTGTGTGTATCAGGTAAAGCAGTCTTTGCAATGATTGTAAAAGCCGCTGCCACATCGTAACGGATGGTATGCCAAGCTTGTGAGCATTAAAAAAGGGGCATGCGCCACTTGATCTCTTTGGTAATCGACGCTTAAGCCGCGCCCAGTTGTACCGGTGTGAGTTGGATTAGTTTTTTCACCAACACGGGGCGTTGCTCTTCCTGCGCGGCGTTTAGGCAGGCCTTGGCGCAACTGATGCATTTGCCGCATTCGGTACCCACACCCAGTTCATCCTTCAGGTGTTTCACGGTTTTGGCACCTTTTTTCACCGCTTGGTGAATCTGGCGCTCAGTCACTGCATTACAGACACAAACGTACATGGTTTCTTCGTATTAAAATCACTAATGATAATTATTATCATTTACTATGAGTTTGTCAAGTGAGATTTGGTTCCGTGGTGCCAAGAAAAAAGCCGCTTTCGCGGCTTAGTTCAGAACATTAGGATGCTGGTATTACTGAGTACATGTGGAATGACTGCTCAAAAATTTCTGAGTGCCATAGTGATGGCCAATTTAATCTGATTCCATCTGCGATTGCAGGTAGTTAGGCAAGGTAACATCGGTAATCAGGCGCTGCTGGGTTTCCAGCCAATCGATGGCTTCTTCGCAGGCTTCAAGCAATTCGGTCAGCAAGTCACGCGTCACATAATCTTGTAACTGTTCAGCCTCGGTAATCGCCTCGATTAGTTGCGGACGTTGGACTTCTTTCTCAAAACTCAGATCGCCTTGCAGACATTCCACCACCTCTTCACCAATCAGCAACTTACCCAGATTTTGCAAGTTGGGCAGGCCGTCAAGAAATAAAATGCGTTCGATGACTGCATCGGCTTCTTTCATGACGCGGATGGATTGTTTGTATTGGTAATCGTTGAGACGCTCTAGGCCCCATTTTTTAAACATGCGCGCATGTAGAAAATACTGGTTGATGGAGGTCAGTTCGTTTTTAAGCACTTTGTTTAAAGTGCTGATGATTTGTTTGTTGCCTTGCATGTTTATTCTCCGGGATGCGGCGATGAATTTAACCTGTCATTCATTAGGCGTTGTCAGCCGGGCTGCCCTTCATCTGGCTTTGGCAGTAGTTTTCCAGACCAATCAGTTTGATCAGATTTAGTTGTTTTTCCAGCCAGTAGGCATGGTCCATCTCGGTGTCTTCCAGTTGTACCAGCAGCATGTCACGCGTGACGTAGTCCTGGGCGTCTTCACAGGCTTTCATGGCTTTTTTCAGGTGTTTGACCACGGCGTATTCCAGTGCCAAATCCGATTCCAACATCGATTTGACATCCTTGCCGATATTAAGCGGGTCGCGCTTGCCCATATTCGGCGTGCCTTCTAAAAACAGAATGCGTTGCATCAGGGCGCGTGCATGTTCTCGTTCGTGCAATGACTCATGAAAACTGTGCTCAGCCAAGCCTGGCAAGCCCATGTCGGCATATAGTTCGCCGTGCATCAGGTATTGGTCGCTAGCGGTTAACTCACCTGCTAATAAGTCATTGAGAATTTCGATGATTTTTTTATCGCCTTTCATGGCTCACTCCTGATTGGATAATGAATGTCATCATACAGTAGCCATAGATAAAAGCAATAAAAAAATGATATAAGTATTTGATTTTAAATATTATTTTAAATAAAAATCTAAATGAAAATCGTTATTGCTTGAATGGGTTAACAAAGTCTGTAGACCTAGAGTAGTAACTGCAAGTCATGCGCGATGTCTGCCGGTTTCTGACCATAGCTCATGTATATTTTGGGGGCACCTTGGCTGTCAAACACATATAAACCGGCACTGTGGTCCATGGTGTAGCCAGTTTTGCCGGCTTCGCTGACTTTGGCGGCATACACTTTGTATTCGGCCATATTGGCAGCCACTTCGGCCACAGTGCCGCGTAACCCGATAAACCGTGTATCAAAACTGGGGACAAATTGTGCCAGCACGGCTTGGGTATCACGCTCAGGGTCTACGGTCACAAATAGCACTTGTACGCGGTCTGCTTTGTCACCCAATAGCTTCATGGTCTGCTTGAGGTCATTCATGGTGGTGGGGCACACATCCGGGCAATGCGTGTATCCAAAAAATAGCACCACCACCTTGCCTTTGAACTCAGTGATTGTGCGGAGTTTTCCAGTGTGGTCAGTCAGGGTCAGCGGTTTACCAAACTGCGTACCGGTCAGGTCAGTACCGACAAAAGCGGATGATGGTGATGGTTGACAGCCCATCATGAGACTGAGGCTCATACACAATAATAGCCACCAAACCGTCCTGCAAACAGCGTTAAACATGTAAAAATCCTTATCAATCAATCAGCGAAAGCATTCTAGCATAGGCGAAAAATCACTGGATTGGTTTACAATAACGCTTTTTACAATACTCGATTAAAGGCAAAGATCAATGGCAATTCCAAGCTCGATGGCAGACCGTGACGGTGTAATCTGGTACGACGGTCAGCTGGTCAACTGGCGCGACGCCACCACCCATGTGTTAACCCATACGCTGCACTATGGCATGGGTGTGTTTGAGGGTGTGCGGGCCTACAAAACCGACCAAGGCACGGCCATCTTCCGCCTTAAAGAGCATACTGACCGTTTGTTTCGTAGCGCGCACATTCTGGGTATGAAAATGCCATTTGACAAAGAAACCATGGCCGAAGCACAGAAAACTGCCGTACGTGAAAACAAGCTGGAATCAGCCTACATGCGTCCGATGGCCTTTTATGGCGCGGAAGCCATGGGCATTTCTGCCAAAACCTTGTCTACACACGTCATTGTCGCCGCCTGGAGTTGGGGTGCTTACATGGGTGAAGAAGCCATTACCAAAGGCATCCGTGTCAAAACGTCTTCGTTTGCGCGTCATCACGTCAATATCACCATGTGTAAAGCCAAAGCCAATGGCAACTATATGAATAGCATATTGGCGCATCAGGAAGCCGCACAAGACGGCTACCAGGAAGCCTTGTTGCTGGATGTGGATGGTTTCGTCGCGGAAGGTTCAGGTGAAAATATTTTTATTGTGCGCAATGGCAAATTGATTACCCCAGACCTCACCTCCGCGCTCGAAGGTATTACCCGCGACACCATTATTCACTTGGCCAAAGTTGAACTGGGTCTAGAAGTGATTGAAAAACGCATTACCCGCGACGAAGTCTACAGTGCCGACGAAGCGTTTTTTACCGGTACAGCGGCTGAAGTGACGCCGATTCGTGAGCTGGATAACCGTGCTATCGGTGCCGGTAGCCGCGGCCCCATCACTGAAAAACTGCAAAGTTTGTATTTTGACGTGGTTAAAGGCAAGAACCCGAAATATGCACACTGGCTGACGCTAGTTTAAGCACAGGCGCCGAATCGGCGCCTGCCTCACAAGGTAAAGGGGCGGGTGGGAACACTGCCCGTGTTCAAATCAGCAGTCTTCAATTTGCAGGAGTAAGCAGATGTCTGATGTTAAAGAGTATGAAGTTGATGGTAGTGCCTTGCCTTTGCATTGCCCGACCAAAGAGGTGGCCTTGTGGGCTTCACATCCGCGTGTGTTTCTCGATGTGGCCAAAACCGGTGAAGTGGCATGCCCCTACTGTGGCACCCGTTACACACTTAAGCCGGGAACCTTGGTTTCACATCATTAAGCCTTTGTACCATTACAAGCGTTCGCATCATTAGTTTCCAGTACCCTAAAGCCCACCGAGGCTTGACTTGACTGCAACTGCGCACAGTCTGGCAGATTTACAGGCCGGACGCCTGCATGGCGTCCAGCGCTTGCAACTGCGTGAAGCACTCACCTCGTTTCCCGAAGCCATTTTCAGTTTGGCCGATAGTCTGGAAATTCTGGATCTCAGCCATAACAACCTAAGTACGTTGCCGGATTCCTTGCCGCAGTTACACCGCCTGCGCAGTCTGTTTTGCTCGTATAACCGCTTTACCGAACTGCCAGCAATCCTGGGCGCTTGCCCGCAGCTGGAGATGATAGGCTTTCGTGCCAACCAGATTACAACTGTGCCGGCCAGCAGTTTGCCGCTGGCGCGTTTGCGTTGGCTGATCCTCACCGACAATGCCATTGAAACCTTGCATGATTGCTTAGCCAACGCGCCAAAACTACAAAAATTGATGCTGGCCGGAAATCAGTTACGCAGTTGGCCCCCGCAGCCAGTAAGCTTGCCACGCTTGGAGTTGTTGCGGTTGTCGGCTAATCGTTATCTCCAGTTGCCTGAGGCGGTATTGTCCTTACCCGAGTTGCGCTGGCTGGCTTATGCCGGTAATCCACTGGCAGAGTTCACTAATCAGTCCCATGCTGCACTGCCTATGATTCCCTGGACTGCACTGCGTATCGGGCCTTTGCTCGGCCAAGGCGCCTCTGGGGCGACCTACCGCGCTGAGTGGCAGCGCGAAGGCAGCATGTCGCAAACGGTGGCTGTTAAACTGTTTCACCATGATGTGAGCAGTGATGGTTTATCGGTGTCTGAAATCGAAGCCAATGCACGCGCGGGCACGCACCCGCATCTGGTTGGCGCACTCGGTGAAATTGATGACCAGCCGCAGGGACAGCGCGGCTTGGTCATGCCGGTGTTGCCCGACAGTTTACGCGTGCTGGCTGCGCCGCCCAGTTTCCAGAGTTGCTCACGCGATGTCTATGCGGCAGACACCCCTCTGAGTAAGGCACAGGCCATGCACATTGCTGATGGTGTGGCACAGGCTGTACGTCATTTGCATGCCTGTGGTTTGTTGCATGGCGATTTATATGCGCATAATGTGCTGTGGGATGACCAGCGCGTGGTGTTAACCGACCTCGGTGGGGCGTCGCCTTTGCCACAGGCGCCTGCGCTCAAACAAGCGCTGGTGGCCTTGGACCAGCGTGCGCTGGCGACGCTATGCAGTGAGCTGTGCCAGTTGGCGCAACTGGATCAGGCCGGGTGTCGGCAATTGCGCCAAGTAGCTGGTTTACCGGTTTAATGTGTAAACGTTAAAGCATATGCCTGCTTGATTGTCTGAAGTGTCAAGCAGAGGCTGTTTCCGTCAAGCGCTGAAAGACGGCCGTGTGTGGCCATAGTTGTTGCAGGACGGATAACGCATTTGCATGCGGGCTGTTGGTATAAATCTGGAT
>CAYYBN010000117.1:0-6125 GCA_964470225.1 uncultured Methylotenera sp.
CCAAAGCGCTGGTGATGAACCAAAACACCAACGAGATTATTTATTCCAAAAACTTGGACATGCCCACACCAATTGCCTCCGTCACTAAATTGATGACGGCCATGGTGGTACTGGATGCCAAGCTGAATCTGCGTGACGAAGTCACCATCAGTGATGCCGATGTTGACTATATCAAGGGCACTTCATCACGTTTGTCAGTGGGCACCACTGCCACACGTGAAGACTTGCTGAATCTGGCGCTGATTGCGTCCGAGAACCGTGCAGCCTCGGCACTTTCAACTTCCTACCCTGGCGGACGTAGCAAATTTGTACAAGACATGAATGCCAAAGCCGCGAGCCTGGGCATGCAACATACCCGCTTTGCCGATGCCACCGGTCTCGATAGCAACAATGTATCGACGGCGCAAGATTTAGCTAAAATGGTGCAAGCGGCTTATCAGTATCCGCTGATTCGTCAAATTACCACCACGCCGGGCTACGACCTGCTGGCCGTCAATCGCCACCAGCCCATGCACTTTAATAACACCAACACCCTGGTGCGCAGTGAACAAAGCCAGTGGGAAATTGGCTTGTCCAAAACCGGCTACATTAGCGAAGCTGGCCGTTGTCTAGTGATGCAAGCCACCATCGCTGGCGAACCCATGATCATGGTACTGCTGGATTCCGTAGGCAAGTTGACTCGCATAGGCGACGCTAAACGCGTTAAAAAATGGATGGAACAACACTATCATGGAGCGACAGCGCAACGTGATGACAATGACGAGATGATGTTGACGGGTCTTTCCATGAGTCGCAACCTCGGGGAAGCTAACAATTGACGCATCCATGCGGTCATCGAATGTGATAATTCTTTTTAGCATTACACAGACAAACGCCCGCAGATGCGGGCGTTTGTCTGTGTAATCACTCGCGAATACGCTCAAGGCACCGAGATACTAAACTCGATGTCATCGCCTTCGTAATTGCCAGACTTATGCTGGTATTGCTGCCACTTCTCCCGCAATGTTTGTTTCTGTTCGGCACTCAAGGTTTGAAACTGCTGATAGCGTTTGCGTGCGTTCTCGCGCTCAAAAGGCGTCATGCGGCTCCATTTAATCAATCGTCGCTGTAAGCGCAATTGCTGCTGTGCATCCATTTTGGGATAGTCATTCACAATATCCAGCATTTTTTCGCGCTGCCATGGCCGCAATTGGTCCCACTCAGCCCCCAGCGGCGCCAATACACGCTTTTGTTCATGACTCAATTGCGCCCATGTCAGGCGAGTAGAGGCATCCTGCGGTGCCAGCGATTGTTCAATTACACCGAGGTCAGCCTTGGCGAATAATACTAGTGCGGGTTCGGCACCGGCCTGACCTGCCGCCCGTATCGGCAAACTGGCCAGGATGAACAGCACCCAAATATAAACTGGCTGGCTATTTTTTGAATGATGACCACTCATTTCTCGTTATTCCCACCCTCCACACCGCATGTCACCCGAAAATGGGGCTGCGGGTGTAATTTAATTGTTAGATTCGTTTTGTTGCCAAGGCTCAAAGCCGTTATCCACCAATGCATCAATCGGCACATCATCACCCAGCATCCATGCATCATCGGTAGAGGCGCGCCCGGCCCACAGCACAGCTATCAACATCAACAGGGCGCCCAAGCTTAACCATGACCAGGTGCTGCGTGAATAGTCGGGCATGTCAAGCACTGCCAATGGACCCGTCAACCATGACTGCCCTGACTGACTGGCATGCCGCTCCAAGGCAGCCCTCCGTGCTGTTTGCAAGCTTGACAACGTTTTCGGACGTAATGGTGGTGATTCGGTTTTGAGCACATGCACGTAATATTTCAACGTTGCAGGCAAATCATCTGTAGGCGTTGAGTTTTTTTTCATGGCTGACTCCTGTGATTTAATCTGGACGTCCCAGACCTTGCTGACCAAGGACGGCAGACAAGGTATGTACGGCACGCGAGCAGTGGGTTTTCACACTCCCCTCCGAACATCCCATGGCCTTGGCTGTTTCGGCGACATCCAACTCTTCCCAATAACGCAGAATGAACGCTTCACGTTGACGTGTTGGCAAGCGACTCACTGCTTGTTCAATCAGGCTCAAGGTTTGGGTTTGCTCCATATTGCGTTCAGGCTCGTCTTGTCCATCTTCAACAGCGATGGTTTCCAGTGGATCATAGTCGTCGTCATCGTCCTGACGGAATGAAGAAAACAGACTGACCCACAGATTACGCACTTTTTGCCGACGCCAGAAATCGCGGGTTGTATTCTGCAAAATGCGTTGAAACAACATCGGATACTCTTCAACCGGTTTATGCGCATATTTGTCTGCCAGCTTAAGCATGGCATCTTGCACAATATCCAATGCGGCGTGGTCATCGCGCACGGCAAACGCGGTTTGCCGGTATGCCCGGCGTTCCACCTGTTGCAAAAAATCTGATAGTTCTTGTGCGCTAGCCAAGGGCCGTACCTGACGATGTTGTGACGAGAGTTGCCTGACGCGGGTCGCATCGGGCAGGAAGGCGAACGGCCTGAACCTGCCCACTGGTCAATGCGCTCTGACGTCTGTGTGTCGAGTATACCAGTTTTGACTTTAAACACAGTTAGCATACTATGGCATACATGGCATTCCCGAGCATTTGAACCCATTCTGGCGCGGCTGATGGATAAAAAAACTGATAATCCAGCATTGCTTTTTTTTCTGATGATGCGCGCTTAAAAGTGTTGATAGGTAATGAAAGTAAAACACGTGTCACTGGATAAGTCCCCCGATCAGCAGCATTTGCGTTTATACCACCTCTACCGTCTATGTGCTTCCGGCATTTTGCTTGGCAGTCAGCTTTGGCCATTCCTGACCCAGCAAACGGCAGTGGCCACTCCGGTGTTCTGGGCGATGTTGGCCTATTTCTTATATGCAGTCTGTTATGTCATTGGGCAGCGGCACTGGGCGCAGCCCTCGGGTGTATTGCTGAAATGGCAAATTGTCATTGACATTGCCTATATCATAGTCATGATTCATTTTTTGCGGCAGGACCAATCGGGCATTGACCTGCTGCTCATTATCAACCTGGTGTTTGCTAGCCTGATCAGTGACGGTCGCTTTTCGATTTTTTATTCGTCGATAGCCACCAACGGCCTGCTTCTGGAAAATACCTTTCAAATCATACAGCGCGTGACCAGCGATGCGGATTACATCAACGCCGTGTTGTTGTCACTGTGCTGTTATGCCACCGCATGGCTGGCCAACACGCTGGTGTCACGCATGCAGGTCAGCGAGACGCTGGCCACCCAACGCGGCAAGGACATTGAACAACTGGCCAAAACCAACGATTTAATTAGCCGGGAAATGCCCAATGGCGTGCTGGTCATCAACCAGCATCAACACCTCATGCATTACAACCTGCGCGCTGGCTACCTGCTCGGTCTGGATGATGCCGTGCTGGCAGACACAGTGCAGGCGCGCACCCCGATAGACCAGCTGATTCCCGAACTGGTACAAGTGTTACATGGCCGCCAGTCACCGCTCTCGACCTACCATGACGCTTTGCGCTTGCGTATGAACAACCGTGACTTGGGTATCCGCTTTCATGCGATTTCCGAGGATATCGAAAATGGGGTGGTTATTTTTATTGAGGACTGGTCACAAATCCAGACACAGGCGCATCAGGTCAAACTGGCCGCATTGGGCCGGCTCACCGCCAACATCGCACATGAAATCCGCAACCCGCTCAGCTCCATTAGTCACGCCACCCAGCTCTTGCAGGAAGATGCTGCCGATACTGCCACGCAGCGTATGCTACAGATCATTTCTGACAACGTACAACGGTTAGATCAAATCATCAAAGATGTACTTGAGCTCAACCGGCGTGACCGCACCAATCAAGAGGTGTTTTCACTCAATGCCTTTGTACAAGAGTTTTATCAACAATTCTGCGCAGTTGAAAAAATTGACCTGCAACACTTCACGCTGGCACTGCCCGCCGACGAACTACAAGTCTACTTCGACCGCCGGCATATCAACCAGATTTTGTGGAACTTGTGCAAAAATGGCTGGCGACATTGCCGACAACAGCATCATAGCCTGCATCTACGCATAGAAAAGGACAAAAGTGGTCAATTTATCCATATACTGGTCATCGATGATGGCTCTGGCATTGATGCTAAAATCCAACCACATGTGTTTGAACCGTTCATGACTACGGAGAAAACCGGCACAGGCCTAGGCCTATATATCGCCAGAGAACTGGCCGAAGCAAATGGCGCCCAACTGGACTATCGACATCTGAGTGCAGGCACCCAATTTTCGTTAACAATCAAGAAAGCAATTTTGTAGATGGCTACCCAATATCGCTGCCTGGTGGTGGATGACGAAACCGATATCCGCGAGCTGGTGGTACTGACGCTAGAGCGCATGGGGATTGTGGCTGAAAGCGCCAGCAACCTCACCGATGCCAGACACCTGCTTCAAGCTTATCGTTATGACTTGTGTCTGACTGACATGCGACTGCCGGATGGGCTAGGACTGGAACTGGTACAGCACATCAATCAGCACTACCCCGAGTTGCCAGTGGCTGTGATTACTGCCTACGGCAGTGCTGAAAATGCCGTGTCTGCATTGAAGGCCGGGGCTTTCGATTACATTACCAAGCCAATTTCACTCAAGCAACTACGCCCACTGGTTGAATCGGCACTGAAACTGTCGGCACAGGCGGATGCGCCCAGTGCCGATACTGTAGATTTAATAGGCCAGTCAGCACCCATGGTGCAGGTGCGTGGCATGATCGCTAAACTGGCACGCAGTCAGGCACCAGTGTACATCAGCGGTGAATCGGGTAGTGGCAAGGAACTGGCCGCTCGGCTGATACATCAGAACAGCTCGCGCCGTGACAAGGCTTTTGTCGCTGTCAACTGCGGCGCCATTCCGGAAAATCTGATGGAAAGCGAATTTTTCGGCTACAAAAAAGGCGCGTTTACCGGCGCAGCACAAGACACACCTGGCCTGTTTCAGGCCGCTAATGGCGGAACACTATTTTTGGACGAAGTGGCCGACTTGCCACTGGCCATGCAAGTCAAACTGTTGCGCGCTATCCAAGAAAAAAAAGTTCGGGTAGTGGGGGGGACGGCTGAAGAGTCCGTGGATGTGCGTATCATTTCAGCCACACATAAAAACCTGATTGTAATGATGGAGAAAGGTGAATTCCGTCAAGACCTCTATTACCGGCTCAACGTCATCCAGTTAAAAATGCCGTCGCTGCGCGAGCGCCGGGAAGACATCCCGGAACTGACGCAACGCCTGCTAAAAAAACTGAGCAGCACCTTGGGGATGTCCCCCCCGACCATTACCACCGAGGCAAGTCAGCATATCCAGCAATTACCGTTTCCCGGCAATGTGCGTGAACTGGAAAACATGCTGGAACGTGCGTTGGCGTTGTGCGACGGTCAAACCATACACTTGGAAGATTTATCTAGCGACCCCATGTTGCGCTTGCACACCTCGGCACCCCCCTTACCGAGTACCGGCTGGAATGACCGCAGTGTCGCGCCTGCAACCGAAACAATGACGCCGTTGTCGGCAGCAAGTCATCTAGGGTTGACTGACCACCGATTGCATGACAGCGCCTCGGCGACCGGCCAGCCAACTGAGGCCGGCAGTATGCTCCCTCAGCATTTAAACCTGTCTGAATATCTGGAAGACATTGAAAAACGTACCATTTTGCAGGCGCTGGAAAAAACCAAACACAACAAAACCGCAGCCGCCAAATTACTGGGCATCAGCTTTCGTACATTGCGTTACCGGTTGTCCAAGCTGGGGTTGTCTAAAGAACAAGACATAGACGACGAGGATGAACCAAGCGCATAGCTACACCCTGTCCCATAAATAAAAACGCCCCGCCAGACGGGGCGTTTTACCACCTGTACTCGCGCTTGACTATTGCAGCACCAGCGCTAAATAAGTCAGATAAAGCACCCCATTGACCAGCAAATGCCACACCTGCAAGCCGCCACGGCTAATGCAGTAACGTAGCCACAACGCAGCCAGCAGCGTCACCACAATGCCTAGCGCCACCGCTTTTTGTGGCGCCCAGTCAGTCAGCATAATACCGATGGCGGGGAGCAATGTGCCCTGAAA
>CAYYBN010000118.1:0-3115 GCA_964470225.1 uncultured Methylotenera sp.
ACACTCAGTTTTTGGCAGGCGTGGCCTTGCGCGCCTCGCCTTGCAACTGTCGGCGGTCTTTCACCACAGCCAGTGTCATGCCTTGTCGTTGCACTTGTCCGACCAGGGTGCCTTGCAACACCTGATGGCAATGCATGTGGGTGGTGGAGACAAAAAAGTCGGCGATTTCCCAGTCACGGGTAATCTGAAAGCGCCGCGCGTCCAGATACGGGGTGATTTGCGGCGTGTCGACGCAGGCTGCGACCAGATAGGGCTTTGCTCTGGCCGGTAAAGGCAAAGCTTGCAGTTGGGCACTGGCAGCAAGCAGGGCGCTGGACCAGTAATCTCCTTCCCAGCGGTACTGCGCATGCAAGTGGTCGCCTGCCAGCCGGTTGAGGCGAATGTATTCATAGGGGTGTAATTGCACCATGTCACTGACTGTGTATGCGCTAAGCCCCAAAGATACGCCAATAAGCGCAGCAGACCAGTGCCTGCACTGTTTGCGCCAGTGGTCATAGACGGTTAGCCAGCCCCAGGCGGCCAGCAAAGTGAGTAATGGCAACACGAACGTGAAATGCCGTACCCCGTTGTAGAGCGCCGGTTTGTCATACAGCACATAGGCCAATGGTAATAATAGGCTGACCAGCAATGTGCGCATAGCGGCTTGTTGAGAAGGGTTCAAGGGCGCTGCATCACGGACTTTAAGCCAGGCGGCCAGTGGCAGGGCCAGCAAGCCTAACAGCGACAACTCCGGCAATTTTACCATCAGGTACTGAAACAGGTAGCTGCGTGGCACCTCGCCAATGCCATAGGCCTGACCGTTAAGCATGGTTTGCATATTGAACGCAAAATGGGCGAACGAGCGAACTGCCTGCAATATATTGTCAGGCGCCATCATGCTCCATGGCCAGCAAATCGCCATGACCAGCCAGGCCAGCAGCATGGCTGGCAACAGGCGTGTTAAGAGTGACCATGTCCAGCCAGCCAGAGGTGGGTGCGGCGTGCTGCGCCAGTATTGCCAGGCCAGCACCAGCAGCAATTGCAACACAGCAAAGGCGGCGCCGATGCGCAAGCCCAGTGCAGCACCGACGGCCAAACCTAACAACAGGCTGGTACGCAAGCGGGTGTGGCTGAGGTCTCTGGCCACCAGCGCGCTGGCATAACTGGCCCACAGCATGCAGGTAGCAAAGGGAATGTCTTTGGTGTGGGTGAATAGCGTACCAGACCATGACACGGTGATGGTCAGCAGGCCCAGGCTCAACAGCCCCAGCCTGACGTCTCCTAGCAGGCAGGCAAAGCGATAAATACCGTAAAACCCCAGCCAGCCAAACACTGCAGTCAGCGCGTGCCGCAGATCCCATACCCACAGTGTGGTCAGGGGTTCTAGCCAGGCGGCCAGCAGGTCGAACAGCCCACCATACAAGTAGAGGTTGCGAAAATGGAAGGCCGCCATTTCGGTAAAGCCGGAGCGGTACCACTGTAATAACAGTTGTCCATAGGTATGTTGCACATACTCGTCGTTACTGATGCCATGCTGATGAAATGTCAGTGACATCCAAAGTGCCAGCAAGGCCAGCCAGACGGCGGCCAGACGCTGCCAGATGCTGGCTGTAGAGTGGCCATGCTTACAGGGTTTGACATCAAAAAGGAAAGTGGAATCGCTCATGGCATGGGTGCCTTTTTTATAAACATGCGAAGACTATCACGGGCTTGGCCGCCTGTCATGGGTTGCCGGTTACGCGGGCCAGGCAATGAGCGAAACGAGTGGCGTGGCGGGTTGATGCCGCCAGGAATGTAGCTGCCGAGTAAGCGCGGTTAAACGCCGCCGGTATCTGGGTGTACTGAGAAACGATAGCCCGAACCACGTACGGTTTGTATCATTTCATGGTGGTTAGACACCACCAGTGCGTTGCGCAGCCGGCGAATGTGAACGTCGACGGTGCGGTCTTCTACAAACACGCGGTCTCCCCAGACCTTGTCCAGCAGCTGGGTGCGGCTATGCACGCGCTCAGGGTTGGTCATGAAAAAGTGCAGCAATTTGAACTCGGTAGGGCCCAGTGGAATGTGCGTTTGATGGCCGGTAACGCGATGGGTGGTCGGGTCCAGATGCAAGCCAGCAATTTCTATCGGATCATCGGTCATCTGCGGCGCACGTCGACGCAGTACTGCCTTGATGCGGGCATTCAACTCGCGAGGGCTAAAGGGTTTGGTCACGTAATCGTCGGCGCCCACTTCCAGTCCGCGCACCTTGTCAAATTCGTCACCACGCGCGGTGAGCATGATGATAGGCAACTCTTTGGTCAGACTGTCAGATTTCAGGCGGCGCGCAAACTCAATCCCACTCATGCCCGGCAACATCCAGTCTAGCAATATCAGGTCGGGCAAGGCTTCGCGAAGTAATAATTGTGCATGCTCTACACTGGTCGCCCGGATTGGATGATGACCGGCCTGCTTGATATTGAGTGCCAGTAATTCCTGTATGGCGGGTTCGTCCTCGACCACCATGATGTTCGCTGATGCCATAACACTCCTTTGTACGCTGTTTATTCTGTGCAATTCCACGTCAGTGTATGAAGATATTATGACAGTTTCATGACAGAAACTTCTGGAATACGTTTAGGCTTATTGCCTTTTCAGCTGTTTTATACCAATATGCATCACCAATTAAAACAAATAACTGCGCAGTAAAAACGGGAAAACGGTATGGGAATCAGTCTTTCAAAAGCTGCCATCACGGCTGGCAATCAATTTAATCGTTGGCTGGTGCCACCAGCTGCATTGGCCGTCCATCTTTCTATCGGCATGGCCTACGGATTCAGTGTGTTTTGGAAGCCGCTGGGTTCGGCGCTGGTGGATGCTGATGGCAAGCCCATGGCCGCCTGTGCGGCGGGTGCCACCACTTTTGGCGAAAAACTGGCCGGGACTGGTAAAGCACTATTCGCGACTGACTGTAACTGGACCCAATTTGACTTGGGCTGGATGTATACACTCTTTTTTGTGCTGCTCGGGTGTGCTGCGGCCATCTGGGGGGGCTGGCTGGAAAAAGCCGGGCCACGTAAGGCGGGTTTGGTTTCCATGCTGTGCTGGTGTGGCGGATTGCTGATTTCGGCATTGGGTGTTCATAGCCATCAACTAT
>CAYYBN010000118.1:3125-6004 GCA_964470225.1 uncultured Methylotenera sp.
CTGGGTAGTGGCATCATCGGCGGTATCGGCCTCGGACTGGGCTATATTTCACCGGTCTCCACACTGATTAAATGGTTTCCTGATCGTCGGGGTATGGCCACTGGTCTAGCCATTATGGGCTTTGGCGGCGGCGCCATGATAGGCTCACCGCTAGCAACCAAGTTGATGAGCCTGTTTGCGACGCCTACCGAGCCTGGTGTCTGGCAAACCTTTGTTGCATTGGCTGCCATCTATGCTGTGTTCATGACGCTGGGTTCGCTGGGCTACCGGGTTCCGGCGGCTAACTGGAAACCGGCGGGCTGGACGCCCCCCGATCAGCAACACAATCGCCTGATGGCCAGTCGCCATGTGCATTTACACAATGCACACAAAACGCCCCAATTCTGGTTGTTATGGTTGATTTTATGCATGAATGTGTCTGCTGGTATTGGCGTCATCGGCGCTGCAGCACCCATGTTGCAGGAGACTTTTGGTGGCGTGTTAATTGGTAAGCCCGACATTGGCTTTGCGGAAATCAAGGCTGATGAAGCCTTGACCAGTGCTGCCGCCGCGGTGGGCGCAGGCTTTGTCGGGCTGATTTCACTGTTCAATATTTTTGGCCGCATCGCATGGGCAACGTCGTCCGATAAACTTGGGCGGCGCAACACCTACTTTGTATTTTTTGTGCTGGGAGCACTGATGTACCTGACCGGCAACGTCATGGCTGAGAGCCATCAGTTGGGCTGGTTCCTGCTGGCGTTTTGTCTGATTGCCTCTATGTATGGGGGGGGCTTTGCCACCATCCCGGCTTATCTGGCAGACCTGTTTGGCACCCAGTTTGTTGGTGCCATTCATGGGCGTTTACTCACCGCTTGGTCGACTGCCGGTATCGTTGGCCCGGTCATCGTCAATTACATGCATGATGTGCGTTTGGAAGCAAAAGTGCCGTATGCAGATTTATATAGCCCGATTTTCCTTACGCTGGCTGGCTTGCTGACCATCGGCTTTGTTGCCAACCTGCTGGTGCGTCCAGTGGCTGACAAATACTTCATGACCGAGGCCGAGCTGGCAGCTGAGCAACTGTTGGTCAAGCCAGTATCACAAGCGGCCACACATGTTGCAGCGGTTGCGCCATTGTCAGACAGTCCGACCCCAGCTTGGCTTGTAAAGCTGGCATGGTTGACCGTACTGATTCCCATCAGCTACGGCATCTACATGACAGTACAAAAAGCCTGGGCTTTGTTTGCCTGAGTGCGTTCGATGACTTCACCCCTCTGGCATGGCAAGCGCAGTCGCTGTTCATCAGTGGATCAGGCACTTGACCTGTCAAGGTGATACGCCGTCTGCCCTGCGTTTGTAACACTGTGTTACGGCCAAGCGTGGCGCGTCCGTTTGGGTTAAAATGGCGGTTTTAGCCCAAACGGATGCGCAATTGAACACCATTCAACCTAATCTCGACGGTCACGGTAAAAAAATCGGTATCGTACTGTCACGTTTCAATGACAACATCGGCACCGGTTTACTACAAGCCTGTCAGCAAGCCTTGCTCAACCTGGGTGTCAAGCCTGAAGACATCACCCTCGCTACCGTACCCGGCGCACTGGAAAGTCCGCTGATATTGCAACACATGGCGCTCTCTGAAAAGTTTGATGCGCTGATTGCTTTGGGCGCGATTATCCGAGGCGAAACCTATCATTTTGAAGTGGTGGCCAACGAATCGGCTCGCGGCATCTCTGAGGTTCAACGTGACACTGGCGTCCCGGTGGCCGATGCCATTTTGACCACGGAGGATGACGCCCAGGCCGAAGTGCGCATGGCCATCAAAGGTGCCGAAGCCGCGCAAGTGGCCATAGAAATGGCGAATCTGGTGAGTGCACTATGAGTCAGGATGTCACTGCCAGTAAAGGCAAAGGCAGTAAAAATCGCCGTAAATCCCGCGAGCTGGCACTGAAAGCGTTGTACAGCAACCGCATGAACGCTGGCGACCTCAAGCACTTACGCCGAGACAGTCTGGATGATCCTGACTACCAGAAAGCCGATGAAGTCTACTTCAAGGCCTTGCTAGCCGGCGTTTTGGACCAGACCGAGGCGGTGGATGCCGTGATTGCGCAGTTCATTGACCGCCAACTGAACGAGCTGAGCCCGATTGAACATGCCATTCTGCGCATTTCCGGCTATGAACTGATGTTTGATGTCAGTATTCCTTACCGCGTGGCGATTAATGAGGGCGTGGAACTGGCCAAGTCCTATGGCGGCATTGATGGACATAAATACATCAATGGTGTGCTGGATAAAATAGCCGCCCAAGTTCGCCCGCATGAATTTGGTCAGCAGTTACGCAAATAAGTTGAATATGCGCGCTTTTATCCCGACCATATTCCATCGCCTCAGCGCGTATAACCCAATGTTACGCGTTTGCTGGGTGTTATGCAGCATATGGATACCGTTCTTGTGGTGTGCTTCTGATGCCATGGCCGAAATCTACCGTGGCTTTACGCCGCAATTGACCATGGCCGAGATTCAACAAACATACCCGCAGGCCACCATCGAGGTATTGTCGCCAGAATGGATGTCCGAGCAAGAGCGGTTGCTGCGCATTCAAGACTCATCTTTGCCCGGAGTGACTTTGGTGGCGGTGGCCAGACAAACCGATGATGAAGTCAATGAAGCCATTCGTATCTATCAGCGTCTGGGTCGTGAGGGTGCCAGTGAGAACCGTGCCAGTTATCAGCGCCAGTTACAGTATTATCAGCGTTATTTGACCTTGCCTGCAGAGGCGCAATATCAGGTGAAATGGGTACGTTGGGTGCCTGCAGAGCCGCTGCCATTACAGCAGCTTGTTCAGCAATACGGCCAGGCCGAACGCCAGGGTTACAAGGAAGCTGGTAGTGTGGCGCCTT
>CAYYBN010000119.1:0-6003 GCA_964470225.1 uncultured Methylotenera sp.
ATGCCAAACCGCAGGCTGCGTATTGCATGCCGAGAACAGCGCAAAATTATTAGTTGCAGCACCGTGGTTACAGGCGCTGGCCAGTGAGATTACCGAGTTTATACGCGCCTATCAGGTGGCCCGATTTGGGTATCAGCCATTGCCAGGTCAGCAAACCGCAAGGAACAATCCTAGCCCTCGCTTGCAAGTGGATACTCCTCCCGTTATGCACTGGTGGCCACAAGCGGTGATGCTGGAACGGTTGGCCAAGCGCAAGCAGGGACGCCGCGCATGACACAGTGGCATTTTGTACATCCGCAATTGCTGTGGGCATGGCCGCTGGCCCTGTTGCCTTTGTGTTATTTGGGGGTGAACCGCTTTGCTTTTCCCAGCACGCAGGGCTGGGAGTTGCCGCGCATGGCCAGACTGTGGCCGTGGCTATTCCGCCTGCTGGCGGTGCTGACGTTGAGTTGCTTGCTGTTGTCGATGGCCGGGCCTTACCGTGAGGGCGGGGTAGAAACCCGCGTAGGCAAGGGCGCTGAAATTGTCATTGTGCTGGACCGCAGCGGCAGCATGTCGGAAGGTCTCAAGGGGCGCGATGTCAATCGTCAGAGCGCCGAGGCCGGGGTCAGTGAAGCGCTTTTTTTAAGCAAGATTGAAGCGGCACGTCGCGTGCTGCTCAAGTTTATGCAGCAGCGGCCCGGCGATACCTTTGGGGTGGTAGCGTTTAATTCATCACCAATCAATGTCGCACCGCTCAGCAATGACCGCGCATTGGCCGAAGCCGCGCTACTCAGTGCGCAAAGCCAGAGCTCCGGGTTTACCGCCCTCAGTCGGGCGCTGGGCATGGCACTGGAATATTTTGAAGGCCGCCCAAAAACCGCCACCCGGTTGATTTTACTGGTGTCGGATGGCGATGCCATCATCGAGCCGGAAGACCAGGCTGTGCTCAAACAGGCGTTTCAGCACTATGGCGTACAACTGATCTGGGTCTACGTGCGTGGCGAACGCGAGACTTCGATACTGGATACCGTGATTGCTGGCGATAATGAGATCGAAACCGAGGCTGACCGCGCTTTTACCGAGCAACAGCAATCGGCCAGCATGCATGCGGTGTTCTCACAACTGGGCATGCCTTATCAGGCGTTTGAGGTGGATAGCGAAGCCGGTTTGCAACGCGCCATCCGCGCCGTGGCCACTGCCACCAACCGGCCTACGCGCTACGAATACCGCTTGCCTCGTCAGGATTTAGCCGCCACAGGTTATGTGCTGAGCCTGCTGTTAACACTGGTGCTGGCCTGGTTGCGTCAGCACATGCTGGATTGCTGGGTCACGCCGCAGACCCGAGCGAGCGCTCGGTCGTCTGACCTACCATCGTCTGGCTTGAAAAAAGCCAGCCATCTCACCATCGCGCACAACATCACACCCACGAAAGCCACGCCATGACCATCAAGCGCACACTGCAACACTGGTGCTTACAGCATTTGCCGGGTTTGGAACGGCTATTATGGCTGCTGGCAGCGTCGGCGCTGCTTGCTGCCTTGGTCTGTGGCTGGCGGCTACAGCAACTGGCTGCACGTAATGTGTTGTTCCAGCAACCCGCGCAAATGGCACGCCTGCCAGACCACAAGGTAGATGCCTACTGGGCATATGCACGAGGCATTGCCTTGCAAGCGCAACCCGAGCGGGCGCTTACCCAGTTTTACCTGCCAGAAGCCAGCCCCGAGCCGCGATTGCGCGCTGTGGCCAAACTGGCGATTGGTAATCTGTATTTTGACTGGGCCATGAGTCACCATGCGGTGGAACAGGGCGGCGCACACCAGCAACAGGTGGCCATGATTGCGCTGGCACGTGAGGCCTACAAAGATGCCTTGCGTATAGCACCGACCTTTGCCGAGGCCAGGTTTAACCTGGAACTTCTGGACCGCCGTAGCCCGGACAAGCGCACCCAGGGTTGGCAATCGGAAACTGATGGCGTGACGCTCAAACCATTTAAACGCAATGGTACGGCGATGATGCGCGATAACCGACGGCGAGGCTTGCCATGACCCTGCCGTTACGCTGGCTGCGTCAATTGTCCTGGCGGCGCGGGTGGGGGGGGCTGCACCAGTCTGTGCAGCGCAGTCTGCGTAACGGCAGTTTGCCGCTGTGGCTGGCCGCGCTGTTTTTGTTGGCTACCTTTAGCTACCCGCAATGGCCACAGCAGGGGCGGGTGCAAGATGTGCTGTTTGTGCTCGATGTGTCTGAAAGCATGGATGTGCCGGATATTCAGACACCGGTGGTACAAGCGATGCATGGCCAAACCAGACTCAGTCAGGCCAAAGCGCTGGTGGCCGCCATGATGGCCGATTTGCCTTGCGGGTCGCGCACGGCGGTAGCGCTGTTTGCCGGGGATGAAACCGTGGTGCTGTTTGAGCCACTGGAAGTCTGTGCGCATTACCCAGCCATGGAAAAAGTCGTTAGCCAACTGGACACACGCATGCGCTGGATCGGCGATTCTTGGGTGGTACGTGGCCTGAAGTCGGCGCTGGACGCTGCGCAACAACGCCAGCTACAACTGGTATTTGTCTCCGACAGTGATGAAATGCCGCACCATAGCCATCCACGGGTAGCCGAATTGCTGCCCTATAAACACAAACAGCAAGGCATGCTGGTCGGCGTCGGCGGCAACACGGCACAGCCGGTACCACACCGCCAGCCGGGTGGACAGATTGCAGGCTACTGGACCCCCGAAGAGGCGGTGCTGGAAGGCAACTACCCCAACTTGCTGGCCGAAGTCAAAGCCCTGCCAGCGGGTGGACGCCTGTCAGACGAAGCCGCTGCCGAGGTGGTGGAACATCAAAGTCAGCTCAATGAAGCCCTGATGCAGGAGATGGCCAGCGCGCTTGCGATAGGGTATGTTCGCGGTGACACCGTGGCGACGACGCTGTCCGCGTTCAGGCAGTCCATTAGCGGCACACAGACCACCACGGCGCAAGATGCACGCTGGGTCTTGGGTGCGGCGGCAGCTATGCTAATAATGTTAAGCTGGTTTTGGCCACTGCTCAGGGCCAGGGTGAGGTCAGTGCTAGGGCGAGGTCGGTTTAGGTGATTCTGGGGAAGGCTGCGCGGACAGCGCCTGCATATTGGGTGCGCGCAACACACTCAGCTGATGCAACCATAAAATTTCGCAGGCACCATCGCCATGGTCGTCGCGCACTCTGGAGGTGCTCCAGACAAAACCATCCGGTGTTTTGACATCGGTCAGCAGGCCATACATGCTCACCACGCTACCGACTTGCAATTGCGCCAATTGCTGCCACTGTTCGGCGCTGTCGGGAATCACATGCACATTGGTACTGGTCAGCTCAATCTCGTCGCGAGGAATCGGAAAATCTTCTACCCGCCAGTAATAAAAGCGCTCTTGTTGCAGGATATGAACCTGGCGGATGATGGCCGGATCTGACATGCGCTGCCAGCCAATCACCACATCAAAGGGCGCAATATCGGCCATCTCGTCTTCGTCGCTGACAAGATAACGTTTCACGGATAACACCACCCCACGCATATAGATACGGTCAGTTGGACCGAGCTGAAACTTGCCATGGGTCTGCCAGGCAAAATCGCTCAAGGGAAATTGTTCTGGCGGTTCAAATACCTGTATGCCAGGCGGCATTTGCGCAAACAAATGCTGACTGGCCGTAGGTGGGCTATGCACCGGTATGGCAGGTTGTACTCCCTGGGCTGCACTGGCCGTCAGGGTGGACGTCGAAAGCCAACCTGCCAGCAGCCAGGCCAGACGCTGCTTGAATTTCTGCATGCAGACTACTGCAGGCGTTTGAACGGGCCAACACAGCTGCTAGTATCTGCACTGTCGCATGACACATACAGATTGCCAGAAGGATGAAACATGACGAACTTATGGTAGGTGTCGCCGGTGTTGTTTTCCACGCTGTCGCCACAATCTTTGCCGCCCTTGTCTTCAATAATCTGCAAGTCCACAGCAAAGTAACCCTTATCATCCGCTTTATCAGCAATGGTATATTTGGCGGTTGAAATTTCCTCGCCACTGGTAATATGGCTGGAGCCTTCGCTACCAAAAATATACACTTCGCGGCAACTGTTTTTGATGTTCACCCATTCCCAGGTGCCTAATAAAGGGTTTGCCATCACGTGTAAGGGTAAAAATAAGCTTAGCAAGAGCATCGAGAAAAATGTTCTCAGGTAGATCATATGGGCTCCAATGAAGTGTATGGTAAAAATATGACAGATTATTCAAAAGCCCATAAAGGGAATTTTTCCTATCTTGATTGGGGAATCATTATTTTTGAAAGCCCTTACAGATTTCAAAATTTCATACCCAACTGATTATCGCTAGTTTATTCATACTCAGATTAACCTTTGGCATACTCAGAAATTTAAGCTTTTTGCACAGTGATATATTGCACCCGTTAACAAGACAGGCCAGTCTTGAATAATTATTTAAAAAGGGCTCGATAGGGAAAAATTCCCGATTGATATTGCGCAATAAAACTTAGAATCTCGAATGTATGAAATCACTACCCCTACAACTCAAACTTAATTTGATTATCACCACTTTGTTGCTGGGATTGCTCGGACTCTGGGCGATGTCTGTGATTGCCAATGCACGTAAGGATGTGCTGGCGGAGGTAGAGTCCACCACCAATCTGGTTATTCATCTGCTGGACGCGGAAATTGCCCATTACACCTCGGATTATGGTTGGCTCAACCGTAGTTCAAACAGCAGTTCCAATATTTTCCGTCTAGAATCATTGCAGCATGTTCGTCATCTCAAGGTCGATTTTTATGACATCAATGGCAAACTGCGTGAAACCAACCGCGTGCCGGGCGAAATTTCGAAAGCCGTACAGGCACCGTTATGGTTTGTCAAGTTGCTGGATATTTCCAGTGTGCTGCAAAAGCCGCGTATCAAAAACATTATTCTTAATGGCCGTTTTATCGGGGAACTGGTGATTACGCCTGACCCCAGTTATGAGCTTAGTGAAATCTGGGAAGATACCGCAGGTATTCTGACCGTGGTTGCATTGTTTGGATTGGGTATGCTGTTGTGTGTATTTTGGACGGTACGCGCCACCTTCAAACCGGTGCAGCAAATTATTGCTGGACTTAACGAGATTGAAATGGGCAAGTATGACAGTCGCCTGCCACTGTTTACACAAATTGAGCTCAGTGCCATCGGTAACAAATTCAACAGTATGGCCAGTACGCTAGAGCAAAGTATCAAAAGCAATCATAGGCTGACCCAACAAATCATCAATTTGCAGGAAGAAGAACGCAAGCGACTGGCGCGAGACTTGCACGATGAAATCGGTCAATACCTCACTGCTATTCATGTCGATGCCAGCGCCATGATGGCTGCAAAAAAACTCACCGTGGCACGGGAGAGTGCCCAGGCCATCTCGCAGATTACTCGGCAAATGATGTTCACTATTCAAGACTTGCTGGCTCGTCTGCGGCCACGCGTGCTGGATGAACTGGGCTTGGGTCTGGCGCTAGCCGAGTTGATACATCACTGGCGCGCCCGTAACCGCGGGATGATGGTAATTCACACCATCAACGGTAATCTGGTACAGGTAGATGAGGTACTGGCAGTGACCGTGTACCGCTTGATACAAGAATGCTTAACCAATATCAGCAAACACGCCGAAGCCAAACGCGTCAATATCGAGATTGAAGAAACTGGCGGTGACCTGCATTTACGAGTATCGGATGATGGAAGAGGCTTTGATACGCAACAAATCAGCCGTGGCTATGGCCTGGCTGGCATGCGCGAGCGTGTTGAAGGTCTGGCCGGGTATCTGCATGTGGAAAGTCAGCCAAATCATGGCACACGCATTCATATTTTATTTAAGCAAATTGCCAATTTTGGAAAGAGTTTTGCATGACGGTCCGAGTGATTCTGGTTGATGACCATGCCGTGGTGCGCTCCGGTTTGCGGCGCTTGCTAGAGAACCACAAGTCGATTGAAATTGTCTCCGAGGCCGACACCGGCGAGATGGCCTA
>CAYYBN010000120.1:0-5862 GCA_964470225.1 uncultured Methylotenera sp.
GATCACACCATGGTTCATGACCACGATGCGGTCGGCCACGCTGAGCGCTTCTTCGTATTGCTCGTTGATAATCAACCGCGCAAACGCCTTGGAACCGGTGACATTGGTACGCTCACCGACGTTTACAAACAGCGACTGGTCGTCGATGATAAATGGCTCTAGGCCAGACAGCGTGGTGGTCACCGGCAAGCTCGGCACGACACGCGGTGGCAAATCCTTGATGGCGTTGTAAATGGCATTGATATGGCCCGGTGTGGTCCCGCAACAACCACCGGCGATATTGATAAAACCGCTTTGCGCGAATTCTTTAACCAAACTGGCGGTGATGTCCGGTGTTTCGTCAAAGCCGGTGTCGCTCATGGGGTTGGGCAACCCGGCATTGGGGTAAATACAGACAAAGGTATCGGCGACCTTGCTCAGTTCTTCCGCATAGGGCCGCATCAGCGTTGCGCCCAGCGCACAGTTCAGGCCCACAGTCAGCGGTTTGGCATGGCGCACCGAATGCCAGAAAGCGGTCACGGTCTGGCCAGACAGGATACGGCCAGAGGCATCGGTCACCGTGCCGGAAATCATGATCGGCCAGGTTTGGCCTTGTTCTGCAAAAAAGCTGTCGATGGCAAACAGCGCCGCCTTACAGTTGAGCGTATCAAAAATGGTTTCCACCATCAGAATATCCGCACCACCTTCTACCAGGCCGCGGATTTGTTCCAAATACGAAATCACCAGCTGGTCAAAGCTGACATTACGTGCTGCCGGATCATTGACATCGGGTGAAATAGACGCGGTTTTCGGTGTTGGCCCCAAAGCGCCGGCGACAAAACGCGGTTTGTCCGGCGTGCTGTATTTTTCGCAGGCCGCTTTCGCCAGTTTGGCCGCCTGCACGTTCATCTCATACACCAGATGCGCCATGTGGTAGTCATCTTGCGCCACGCTGGTGGCCCCAAAGGTGTTGGTTTCGATGATGTCCGCGCCCGCGGCCAGATACTGCTCGTGAATTTCCTGGATCACTTGCGGCTGGGTCAGGGTCAGCAGCTCGTTATTGCCTTTGACAAACAACTCGCGCTCACCGGCAGGCCCCTGAAAATCCTTAAACCGCTCGCCACGGTAATCGGCTTCGCTCAGCTTGTAGCGCTGTATCATGGTGCCCATGGCGCCATCCAGAATCAGGATGCGTTTGGCGAGGGCGTCACGTAGCCATTGTTCAGTGGCAGAAACTGGCAGTTGCGTCATGCGACTCTACTTGAATACAAAACAATTATTTTAACACAGCCAGTATCGCCACTTGCCGCTAGAAGTTGAAGCGCAAGGTGGTCATCAATACATGGTTTTCACGGTCTACCGTGCGTGTGTTGATAAACTGGTTGAGATACCCGACATCGACATTAGACTGGTCACTGAATTTCCAATTGACCCCTAAAAATAGCCGGTTCTGGTCTATGCCCCGGCGCACGCCCCAGTCGGTCTCGTTCAAATTTACAAACAACTCGTCGTAAACCAGCCAGGACAGTTTAGGGTGCACCCCGCTCGGCGTCACCGCCCTGACCATTTGCCGCAAGCGATGGCCAATCTCGCTGACATCCTCACGCCGCCGTTGCTCGAGGCGGGTGCGGCTGGTGAAAGTGATGCTAGCCACTTCGTCAAATTGCATTTGAAACTGCTCCCACAAGCGGTTTTCGCGAAACGCGGACTGGCCAGCCGGATGATTGATCACCGTGTCATAGCCCAGCCAAATACTGCGTTGGGCGTCCAATTTGTAAAAGAGTGCCGGGCGCAAAATCAGCTGGTCAAAATGTTGACCTTCCTCGCGCCAGCGCGGATGAGTGTCCATACTCCAATACAATTGCTCCACCGGCAATTTGCCTTGCAAGTACACACTAAACCAGTAACGGCCATCTTCTTCGGTATCCGCTTGCACAGGCAGAGAAATGCACAAGCACAGGGAGAAAAACACATAGGCGCATGTTCGAAATATCATTAACATAATGGCAGTAAACTCTAGAATCAAACAATCTACACGAGGCGAGGTTCGCCTCACCAATGGGATAGACGCATGATAGCAGGATTGGTGCAATTGTTTTTATGGCAAGGCTTAGGCGAACTGGTTAGTAAATTTCTGCTACCGGGCATCCCCGGGCCAGTGCTGGGTTTGTTGCTGTTACTGTTGTTTTTGTGGATGCGGGGTGAGGTCAATGCCGACCTGGCCATGGTGGCCGACGGCTTTCGTCAGCACCTCGGGTTGCTCTTTGTGCCGGCCTCGGTTGGTGTTGTGCTGTTTCTGCCCGATTTGCAAACCCATGCGCTGGCGGTCAGCACAGCCTTGTTGGTGAGCGTGGTGCTCACCATAGCGGTCACGGCCGTGGTGCTCAAGGTATTTTGGTATCTGTCACTCAAGCGCAGCAAGGGGCAGCGCCATGAGTAAACGCTTACCTATTTCAGAAATTTGGGTGTACCTGTCCGGCGACCCATTGTTTGCGCTGATTATCACACTGGCAACCTATCAACTGGGCTACCTGCTGTACCTGCGTGCCAATCGCCATCCGCTGGTCAATCCAGTCGCCATTTCGGTGGTGCTCACCTCCGTGGCCATTAGCCTGCTGGACATGCCCTACCAAAAGTATTTTGAAGGCGCGCAGTTTGTACACTTTTTACTCGGCACCGCCACTGTGGCACTGGCCATTCCCATTTACCATGGCTTCAAGCGCATGCAGGGCAAAATTTTTCATATGTGGGTAGCGCTGACGGCGGGCAGTACCGTGTCTATTATTAGCGCCGTTGGCATCGCCAAACTGATGGGCGCAGGCGACAACATTGTTGGCAGCATGTACGCCAAGTCAGTGACCGCACCCATCGCCATGGGCATTGCCGAGCGTATTCATGTCTCTGCCACCCTCACCGCGGTGTTTACCGTGATTACCGGCATGTTGGGCGCCATCCTCGCGCCTTATATTTTAAACGCCCTCAAAGTACAGCAATGGTGGATACGCGGCACGGCGATTGGCGTCGGTGCCCATGGCCTGGGCATTACCCGCGCCTTTAGCGTAAATGAAGAAGCCGGGATATTCGCCAGCATGGCCATGGGGCTGAATGGCGTGATTAGTGCCATCTGCCTGCCGGTCGTGCTCTCCATTATTCGACCGCACCTGGGCTTTTAGCCAAATATCGCGCCAACCAGCGCTCCAGCACCACCACCAGATACGCCTGCTCCTCCAGCGATAACGCCCGCCCAGCCGGAATGCGATGCCACTTGTATAAACAACCTCGACAACACGTAGCCGTCGCATGCTGCGCCACAAACACCGGATGCCCACGCATCGGCGTCTGCTGTCCATCATTGGCAATCACCGCCGGTGCCAACCGTTCGCCAATAAAGGCCTCGGCATGATCCAGCACTGTGGCCAAGCCTTTTTGATTTAAATAATGCAGATCTTTGGCGTTGAGTTTAAAACTGGCGCGGAATCTGGAGCGTTGGAGGGCATTAAACAAGTTGTCTAAGTCTCTCATATGCCAGTTACATTTTGCCAAATGATTGTTTTTAAATGCGCATCCATAATGTGAGATGTTATTTAAAATAGTTTGCAACATCATATACTTAAATATATTATTCCTTTACTGAGTAATTTTACTCAGTAAAGGAATAATATGTATCAGAGGCCACAATTATCCATATTAAATGAACGTTTGCGGGAGCCTGTCAAACGTATCAACATCCTTTCTGGGCCGCGGCAAATTGGCAAGACCACAATGGGTGTGTCGTTGACTGCAAATTCCACTCGAAGCTTCTATATTTCTGTCGATTATCCCGAGCCGCCCCCATTCCTTGATAGCGTAAGCAGTGTTCTACCACCAGCCAGTCGGAACAGCGAATGGCTGGTGTATTACTGGAACGAGGCACGAAATCGTGCCAAACAATGGCTGTTGAGTTCACTAAACGAGCAAAAGTCTGCGTTTATTTTTGCGATAGATGAAATTCAAAAAATCCCCAACTGGTCAGAAACAGTAAAAGGCCTGTGGGATCAAGACCGGGCATCAGGTCTGGAGATGCATGTTGTATTGTTGGGTTCTGCGCCTATTTTGATGCAAAAGGGCTTAACCGAGAGCTTGGCTGGGCGATTTGAGACAATTCACGCCAGCCACTGGAGCTATCAGGAAATGCATCAGGCATTTGATTATACCCTTGAGCAATATATTTTCTTTGGTGGCTATCCGGGCAGCACGCCATATATTCAAGATGAAACGAGATGGCGCACTTACATGCGGCAAAGCTTGATTCAGCCCAATATCGAAAAAGATATTTTGAATATGGTGCGTATCAAACATCCCAATTTATTAAAACAGCTATTTGAGTTGGGTTGCCATTACTCGGCCAGAGAGCTGGCACTCAACAAAATAATCGAGGTGTTGAACGAAGCCAAGCATACAGAAACGCTGGCAGATTATTTGGCCTTATTGCAGCAAGTGAAACTCTTGGCAGGGTTACACAAATATTCCATGCACGAAGTTCGCAAACGTAATTCCGTCCCCAAACTGCTAGTGTTTAACACTGGCCTGATGTCAGCGATGAATACCTACAGCTTTGCCGAAGCAAAAGCTGATAGAAGCTACTGGGGACGATTGGTAGAGAGCACGATTGGTGCACATTTACTCAACGAAAGTAGTGAAGACACCAATATTTGTTATTGGCGCGATGGCACCTACGAAGTCGATTTTGTTATCAGTAGAGGCCAACAGCTGGCTGCTGTTGAGGTCAAAAGCAGTACTGAGCCAATTCCGGCAAGAGGGCTGGATGAGTTTTGCAGGCGTTATCCGCATGCCAAAAAAGTATTGGTTGGGGGCGATGGTATTTCAATCGTCGAGTTTCTTACATATCCGGCTGAGTATTGGTTGGCATAGTCATGAAAAAAGAACTCTACTATGTTGAGAGGTCGGTTGTTGAAGACAATCAAGATGACCAACAACGATTTGCAGAAAACCAAATCAAGCCGCTAGCTGAATATAGAGCTGTACAAAGGTATGTATTATTAGGCGAGCCAGGTGCAGGCAAGACGCGAGTATTTAAGTACGAAGCGCAACAAAGTGCCGATGGGTACTATTTGCCCGCACGTGACTTCATCGACTTAGACAAACCTGAATGGCGCGATAAAGTGCTATTTGTTGATGGCTTGGATGAAGTCATCGCCAATGAAGGCAGTCGAACACCGCTTCATCAAATTCGGGCAAAGCTCGCTCAACTCAACATACAACGCTATCGTATCTCATGTCGTGCAGCAGATTGGCATGGTGAACGTGACCAAGGCAGTTTGGAACGTGCAAGCGGCGAAATTAAAGTACTGCAATTGCAAGGGCTCACAGACGAAAATATAACCACAATTTTGCAACATGATGCACGTGTTGCCGATGCAAAAAGCTTTTATGAAAAAGCTCAAGAAAATCAGCTTGCTGACTTTCTAAGCAATCCTCAAACATTGGATCTGCTAATTGAGGCAACTAGAGGCGGTACTGATTGGCCGAATTCCAAACAAGCGATCTATCAAAAAGCATGCATAGTATTAAGCGAAGAACATAATCTGGAACATGCAGATAGTGCTAAGAGTAATGTTCTTACCGAAGACCTACTAAAAGCCGCAGGAGAACTTTATGCCTATATGCTTATCGCCAATGGGCAGAGTTTTACAACCTATGAGAGCAATGAAAGCGGCATTATCTCATTACCGGCAATGGGCATTAGAAAAGACCAGCCACATTATGCAGCTTTAAAAACGCGATTGTTCAACCCGCTCTCACATCATAGTTATAACCCCATTCACCGAAGTGTAGCCGAGTATTTGGCGGCCAAATATCTGGCAACAAAACTAAAACAGGGAC
>CAYYBN010000121.1:0-5858 GCA_964470225.1 uncultured Methylotenera sp.
TATTCATTCTTACTTGTAGAAATAAAATCATTAAAGAAAAGAATTTTGTTTTTGGCGGATCGCAATATTTTGGTAGATCAAACCAAAAATAATGACTTCAAGCCATTTGGCGCCGCCATGACCAAAATCACCAAGCGGCAGATTGATAAAAGCTATGAAATTTACCTGTCACTGTATCAAGCAGTCACCGGCAACGAAGAAGATAAAAATATCTATAAGCAATTCAGCCCAGACTTTTTCGATTTAATTGTAGTGGATGAATGCCATCGAGGCAGTGCTGCCGAAGATTCAGCTTGGCGAGAGGTACTCGAGTATTTTAGCAATGCCACCCATGTCGGCCTGACAGCCACGCCCAAAGAAACCAAAGAAGTTTCAAGCATCACTTATTTTGGTGAGCCTGTGTATAGCTATACACTCAAACAAGGCATTGAGGATGGTTTCCTGGCACCATATAAAGTCGTTCGTATCGACATGGATAAAGACCTGCAAGGTTGGCGACCCATTGCCGGGCAAACAGATAAAAAGGGCCAACTGATTGAAGATCGCATCTATAACCAATCCGATATGGACAAAAGTCTGGTGCTTGAACAGCGTACACAACTGGTTGCACAAAAAGTCACCGAGTTTTTACGTGAAACCGACCCTTATGCCAAAACCATCGTGTTTTGTGATGACATCGACCATGCCGAACGTATACGTCAGGCATTGGTAAATTTGAATTCAGAACGTGTTAAAGAAAATCGCAAATACGTGATGCGTATTACTGGCGACGAAAACGAAGGTAAGGCCGAGCTGGACAACTTTATCAATCCGGAAGAACGCTATCCTGTCATCGCCACCACCTCAAAACTCATGACCACAGGTGTGGATGCGCAAACCTGCAAATTAGTGGTGTTAGACCAGCACATCAAATCCATGACCGAGTTTAAACAAATCATCGGCCGTGGCACCCGCATTAACGAGGATTACGGTAAGTACTGGTTTACTATCATGGACTTTAAAAAAGCCACAGAGCTTTTTGCAGATAAAGACTTTGATGGCGAACCCGTGGTGATTTTTGAGCCCAAAGATGGAGAGTCACCTGTTCCACCAGATGACATTGAGAGCCCTGAATCACCAACTGGTGAAAAACCAGACGTAACCATAGATGGGGATGATGAAAAATCAGGACGAGTGAAATACGTGGTAGGTAATGTCGCTGTGCATGTGGTTGCCCAGCGTGTGCAATATTACGGCCCGGAAGGCAAACTGATTACCGAGTCTATTCGCGACTACACCAAATCCAAAGTACAAAAAGACTACCAAAGCCTGGATGACTTTTTAAAAACCTGGACCAGTGCCGAGCGCAAGGCCGCACTGATACAAGAGTTTGAATCACATGGTATTTTGCTAGATGCGTTGGCCGAAGAAGTCGGCAAGGATTTTGACCCGTTTGATCTCGTCTGCCACGTGGCTTTTGACCAACCGCCACTCACACGTAAAGAACGCGCCGAGCAGGTTAAAAAACGCAACTACTTTGCCAAATACAGTACACAAGCCAAACAAGTGCTAGAAGCCCTGCTGGATAAATACGCTGATACTGGCGTCGAGAATATCGAAGATATTAAAATACTGACCCTTGACCCATTCAGGACGATGGGCAGCACGCCCGAACTGATTGCAGCCTTTGGTGGCAAACAAGGCTATCTCAATGCCTTAAAAGAACTTGAGCAACAACTCTACGCATAAAGCAGTACATCATGAGCATTTCCAGCACTATTAAATCCATCCAGGACATCATGCGTAAAGACGTAGGTGTGGATGGCGATGCACAACGTTTAAGCCAGTTGGTTTGGCTGTTATTCCTTAAGATATTTGATGACCGCGAAACCGAGTGGGACATCGTGCAAGACAACTACCAATCGCCTTTACCAGAGCAATACCGTTGGCGTAATTGGGCGGCAGATGATGAGGGCATGACAGGCGATGCGCTCAAGCAGTTTATTGATAACGACTTATTCCCCGCATTGCAAAACCTGCAAGCCAAAGGCAACGACCAACGCGCTTATGTGATTCGCTCGGTGTTTGAAGACGCCTACAACTATATGAAGTCCGGCCAGTTATTGCGTCAGGTGATTAACAAAATCCAGGAAGGCGTGGACTTTAACAAAGCCCAAGAACGCCATTTGTTTGGCGACATGTACGAGCAACTGCTACGTGATTTACAAGCCGCTGGCAATGCAGGTGAGTTTTATACACCGCGTGCCGTCACCGAGTTTATGGTGCGCATGGCTAACCCACGCTTAGGCGAAAAGGTGATGGACCCGGCCTGTGGCACCGGTGGCTTTTTAAGCTGCACTATCGAGCATGTCCGCAAGCAAGATGTCAAAACCGTCGAAGACGAAGCAAAACTGCAAGCCAGTATCCACGGTATTGAGAAAAAGCCACTGCCGCATATGCTCTGTACCACCAATATGATTTTGCATGGCATTGAAGTACCCAGCAATATCCGCCACGACAACCCCCTCGCGCGGCCACTGATTAGCTGGGAGCCTAAAGACCGTGTAGATGTGGTCATCACCAACCCACCGTTTGGCGGCATGGAAGAAGACGGCATTGAGACCAACTTCCCAGCAAACTTTAGAACCCGCGAAACCGCCGATTTGTTTTTAGTGCTGATTATGCAGCTACTTAAAACCGGTGGCCGTGCCGCACTCGTGTTGCCAGATGGCTTTTTGTTTGGCGAAGGCATTAAAACCCGCATTAAAGAAAAACTCCTGCAAGACTGCAACCTGCACACCATCGTGCGACTGCCCAACAGCGTGTTTGCCCCTTACACCAGCATTAAAACCAACCTGCTGTTTTTTACCAAAGGCACACCCACGCAAGATGTTTGGTTTTATGAGCAACCATTGCCCGCAGGCGTAAAAGCCTACAACAAAACCAAACCCATGAAGGTAGAGGAGTTTGAAACCCTTACCAACTGGTGGGGCAGTGAAAGTGACGGCTTTAGCGCAAGACAAGAAAACGAACAAGCGTGGAAAGTTAGCCTTGCACAACTTCAAGCACGCAATTACAACCTCGATTGCAAAAACCCACATGTCGGCGAGCAAATCACGCACGACCCAGAAGTGCTGTTAGCGCAATACCACACCATGCAACAAGACATAGCTAGCTTGCGTGATCAGCTTAAAAGCATCTTGGGCGAAGCCCTAGCCTCAAGCACACAGGGCAACTAAGCATGGCCAATATTGCAAAATTGCTCACCGAGCACATGGCTATTTGGACAGTGGCAGATACCGAGAAAAAGTCTGGCCGCGGCAGAGCGAGTGGTAACGCTGGCAGTGTGTATGGCGTAAAAAAACTGCGTGAACTGATATTAGAGTTAGCCGTGCGTGGCAAATTGGTGCCACAAGATCCGAATGATGAGCCTGCCAGCGAGTTGCTTAAACGCATACAGGCCGAAAAAGCCAAACAGATTGCAGTGGGGAAACTTAAAAAAGAAAAGCCACTTGCGCCGATTGCAGAGGAAGAAAAACTATTTGAATTACCAATTGGCTGGGGTTGGTTACGGGTAGGGGATTTATTTACGTTTGAGTATGGAGATAACTTACCCGAGTCAAAAAGAACTAATACTGGCGAATATCCTGTTTATGGTTCAAATGGTATCGTTGGTACTAATAACGAATGTTTTGTTAGCTCAAAATGTATTGTTATTGGCAGAAAAGGCTCTGCTGGAGCGCTAAATTTATGTTTGTCGAATGGGTGCTGTGTCACGGATGTTGCCTACTATTGTATTCCTCCAAAAGAACTGGATTTGACATTTGTTTTTAAGCTTTTTCATACACTTGGTTTAGACGAATTAGGAAAGGGAATTAAACCAGGTTTGAATAGAAATGAGGCTTACGAATTGGTAGTTGCCATTCCGCCCATTTACGAACAACACCGCATCGTTGCCAAAGTCGATGAACTGATGGCGCTATGCGACCAGTTAGAACAACAACACAGCAACGCACAAGAAGCGCATGAAACCTTGGTGAGCCAACTGCTCGCCACGCTTACCCAAAGCCAAAACGCCGCAGAATTTAACGCCAACTGGCAACGCATTTACGCGCATTTTGATGTGCTCTTTACTACCGAAGCCAGCATAGACGCCCTCAAACAAACCCTGCTACAACTCGCCGTCATGGGTAAACTCGTCCCGCAAGACCCCAACGATGAACCCGCCAGCGAACTACTAAAACGCATCCAAGCCGAAAAAGCCAAATTAATGGCAGAAGGCAAACTCAAAAAAGAAAAACCGCTTCCGCCGATTAGTGAGGTTGAAAAACCGTTTGAATTGCCGAAGGGGTGGCAACTTACACAATTGGCAGAAATAATAAAGTCTATGGACTCAGGTTGGAGCCCTGCTTGTTTGGAAAATCCGTCTCCTTCAGAAGATATTTGGGGAGTTTTAAAAACAACAGCTGTTCAAGTAATGAAGTATTTGGAAGTTGAGAATAAAGAACTACCCGTAAAGTTACAGCCACGACCTGAAACAGAAGCAAAAGCAGGTGATATTTTATTTACTAGAGCTGGACCAAAGAATCGTGTTGGGATTTCTTGCTACATAGAATCAACAAGACAAAAATTAATGATTTCAGACAAGATTATTAGGTTTCATCCTGTTTTGTGTGATGGAAGGTTTATAACCTTAAGTTTAAATGCAGGATTGGCAGCTGTCTATATTTAAAAGTCAAAGTATGGTATGTCTGAAAGCCAGGTGAATGTTTCGCAAGAAAAGTTAAAAGCTACTCCATTATTATTACCACCAACCGCCGAACAACATCGCATTGTCGCTAAAGTCGATGCGCTGATGGCGCTGTGCGACCAACTCAAAATCCGCATTCAACAAGCCAACCAGCAACAACAAACCATTGCCGATGCTTTGGTGGAGCAGGCGGTGGCTTAGGAGCATTTTATGGAACCAGCGCAACAAAGTGTTTTTAACGTCTATTGTGACGAAAGTAGGCATACCTCAGACAAATCTGACCGATATGCAGTGATTGGTGCTTTATGCTGTCCGCGGGACATAAAGCGTGAAATTATTCACGATATTCATCTTTTGAAAAAACAATATTCAACCCAAGGCGAATTCGGGTGGAGCAGGGTTTCACCCAATAAATTGGCATTTTATTTGGCCTTGATTGATTACTTTCTCAATAGCCAAGATTTAAGTTTTAGATGCATTGTGATTGATAGAACAACGCTAGATCACGACAGGTTTAATGAGGGGGATAAGGAGTTGGGGTTCTATAAACTCTATTATCAACTGCTTGTGCATTGGCTAGAGCCCCAAGAGGCCTATTACCTGTATTTAGATTGGCAGCAAAACTCGGATAGAAGCTGTTTTGCCAATTTAAGAGAAATGCTTAAAAGAAAGCTAAGTGGAAGGGCGCGTATTCAGTGTCTAGAGCCAGTGGACTCTCAAGAGCAACCATTGACGCAATTGGTGGATTTGTTGATTGGTGCTGTTGGCTATCAGTGGAATAAGCGGGAAGCCAGCGAAGCAAAAATACAATTCTGCCAACACTTGGCAGAAGGCTTGGGAAAAGCAAACTTAAGGTTTTCAACTGCAAAGACGGAGCAAAAATTTAACATTTTTCAGTGGATTGGGAGGTAATTTTGGTTTACCAAACACTGTGGCCTTTTCTTGAGTTTGAACGGCTTGAAGGCGATGCGTTAGTTGCCATGTACCGAGAAGTCTATTTGTCACACTATGTAAGAGATGTAAATAGGCAACCGAAAATATGGACTGATTGGACAGGGGCTCAGGTTAAGTTCTCAAGCTTTCGTTTTGATCATGCATTTACTGACACGCAAAATTATCGCCAAGGTTT